>JASHQZ010000148.1 GCA_030038835.1 candidate division FCPU426 bacterium | reverse complement strand
GGCTCGTGGGGCCGGATCGGCGTCACCAGGTGGGTGGGATAGGTGACCTGGCGCGGCCCGGGGGCCGCCCCGGCCTGGTAGGGCGGCATCCGTTTGATCTTTTGGACCCGGACCGGCGTGGGACGGGACGCGGGGTTGAGGGGGATGAACCGGCCCTGGCCCTGGGAAACCTGGGCCTTCCCGCGCAGGCGCTTGTCGTGCGTGGAAGGGACGCGGGGGTGGGTCATGGGGGGCGGCGTGACGAAGGGCCTGACCGCGTATCCCGGGGAGGACACCACCTGGGCCCGCGCCCCAGGGCCCGCGAGAAATAGGGCCCCCAAAGCCGCCGCCAGGATGGTTCGTTTCATGGGGCCAGCATATCCCAAAGTTCCTTAGTGAAACAGTTTAACTGTCATTGCGGGGGCTGGGTCCCCGCGCAGGGGACCGGTTCTGTCCGAAGCAACCCCGGTTGAAATATGTCGTTTCGAAGGATCGGCCGCAACCGCCAATACACCCATGAACTGGGGTTGCTTCGCCTCAAAATTCGAAGCTCGCAATGACATCTAAAATTATCTGAACAATTACGATTTTGAATAACTCCCCTGGAAAGGGACTCGGGTTCGCCTAAAATACCCCTCCATGAAATCACCTCTCTTTTTCCTCGTAGCGTTCCTTCTTTTCTGCGCCGTCCCCTTGGGCGCGCAGGAAGTCTCGGCCCTCGCCACCCCCACCCCGCCCAACGAGGAGGACGTCCGGGCTTTCCAGGACGCCCTGCGCCAGGCCCAAAGGGGCGACGCCGAGGCCATGGGCAACCTGGGGTTGATGTACGAAAAAGGGATGGGCTGCGCCCCGGACCCGGCCAAGGCCTTCCACTGGCTGGAGCGGGGCGCCCACAAGGGCGACGCGGCTTCGGAAAACAACCTGGGCTACCTCTACCTCAACGGCCTGGGCGTCAAGGAGGACGCAGCCCAGGCCCTGGTCTGGATCCAAAAGGCCGCGGACCAGGGCCTGGCCTCGGCCCAGGGGAACCTGGGCCTCATCTATGGAAGGGGCCTGGGGGTCCATAAGGATTACAACCAGTCCCTGCTGTGGTTCAAGAAGGCCGCGGAGCAGGATGATTCGGACGCCCAGGTCAACCTGGCCCAGATGCTTTCCCTGGGCGAGGGCTCCCCGCAGGACTACGTGGAATCCTACAAATGGTTCACCATCGCCTTGAGGAACCATGCGCTCACCGACGCCCAGGTGCTGGATTTGAGGGACGACATCGAATGGCTGGAAAGGCGCATGACGGGCGCCCAGGTAAACGAGGGAAAGAAGCGCGCCGACGCGTGGGAAAACGGCTCCGCCACCCCCACCCCCCAAGGTTGAGTCCGGCGGGCTTACTGCACAATCCAATGCACAATTAACGGCTTTCAATTTCCACCGTATTTACCGCGGCTTAACTTCCGCCTCACCCCCTTCCCCGAAAATACGCGGATTCCAGCTCCAAAGGTTCCCATGGCCGCCCCGTCCGCCTCCCCCAATCCTTCTTCCCCCCGCCGCCCCGCGCGCTCCTCGGAAGTGAAGTGGCGGGAAATCTTCCTTGCCCGGCTGGCGGCGAACCGCAAAAAGGGCCAGGCCTCTTCCTCCCTCTTTTTGGACTGGAAGAAAGACGTGAAGGATTCGTCGCCTTCCCCGAAAAACCTCCGGTAAGCGTCTTGATCTATTCTTCCTAACCCCGCCTTCCTTCTTACCGCCGGGTAACCCTCTTCAATGCTTTCTCCCTTCCCTTTCCGGGAAAAACGCTTATTTTGTTGGGACCGGAAAGGATTAAAAATGGATTCCCCCAAGACGCCCCCGCTCATGCCGGTGGGCTTCATCGGCCACGGCGCGCCCACCCTGGGCCTGGAAAAAAGCGGCCCCGCGGTGGACGCCTGGAAGGCCTGGGCCCGGTCGCTCCCGCGCCCCAAGGCCGTGCTCGTGGTTTCCGCCCACTGGCTGGAGCGCCCTCCCCACCTGGGGCCCACGGCCCCGGCCGGGCTCATTTACGATTTTTACGGTTTTCCCGGGGAACTCTACCGGGTGGCTTACCCCGCGCCGCCCGCGCCCGAACTGGGGAAGGAGGTCTTTTCGCTCCTCAAGGGGGCGGGCTTGAGGCCCATCGAAGCCCCCACCCGGGGCCTGGACCACGGGGCCTGGGTGCCGCTGGCGCGCCTGTTCCCCCAGGCGGACATCCCGGTGCTGCAGGTTTCCCTGGGCACCCGCGTGCCCATGGGGGAACACCTGGCCCTGGGCCGGGCCCTGGCGCCCTTGAGGGCCCGGGGTGTCCTGATCCTGGGAAGCGGCAACCTGACCCACAACCTGGGCAAGGTGGATTTCGCCGACCGCTACGGCCATGTGGAACCCTGGGCCAGGGAGTTCGACCAGTGGGCCGTGGAAAGGCTGGACGCCTTCGACCTGGAGGCCCTGGCCCGTTACGCCTCCGAGGCGCCCGGCGCGCGCTTCGCCCACCCCACCGACGACCATTACACGCCGCTCCTGGTGGCGGCCGCGGCCGCGGGCGTTACGGGCAAACCCCGCCTGCGTTACCCCCACGAGGGGTTCGAGTACGGCACCCTTTCCATGCGCTGCGTGGAGTTCAATTGAACCCCGGCTTGTGATAAAGTTACTTAGACTTTCTAACAAAACCTAATTTTTACCACCAAGACACCATGCCGACCTTCCATAAGTCATTTAATGAGGTCGGTATAGTACCGATTTCATTAACTCCTTGATGGTGAATCGGCACAAGGGCGCCAAGAAAGGCAAAAGGAATATCTTAGTTTTGAGTCATTTTTAATCAATTTTGTTTTTACAGTTCTTGGTG
>JASHQZ010000147.1 GCA_030038835.1 candidate division FCPU426 bacterium | reverse complement strand
GTGATTCAACCACGGAGGTGGCACATCCGCGGCCGAATCGCCTTGGTTACTTCTTCCCCGCCTTTTCCATCTCCATCTCCGCCAGCCGGTGGTAGAGGGGCACCGGCATCAGCAGGTGGCCGATGCCGTGGGCCAGGAAGGCCGCCATCATGAAAGGGATCAGGAGCCCGCTTTGGTCCGTCATCTCCATGACGATGATCACCGAGGTCAAAGGCGCCTGCACCACGCCGGAGAAAAAGGCCACCATGCCGATCAAGGCGCAGGCCCGGAGGTTCGTGATATGGAAAACCTGGGCGGTGGTGAACCCCAGCCCCGAACCCACGGATAGGCAGGGCGAAAAAATGCCGCCCGCCATGCCGGAAAGGTAGGAAAAAACGGTGGTAAGGAATTTCTCCGGAAAAAGGAGTACCGGCAGCGTGGCGCCGGGATTATCCATGAAACGCTTCGTGACCTCGTAACCTGAGCCGGAAGTATCGGCATGGGTCAAAAAGTTCAACAGTCCCACCAAGAGGCCGCAGGACAGGGCCCGCGCCCACCACTTGGAAGGAAGGAGGGAGAGGCGCGGGCGCGTGAGGATCATGGAGAAAAGTCCCCCGAAAAGCCCCCCCAGCACGCCCAGCAGAACGGACACGGGATAAATGGAATTGGAGAAACCCGGGATTTCGGGATGGCCGAAATAAAGGTAGTTGCCGCCGATGGCCTGGGCCGTGATGCCTCCCACGATGACGGCGAGCATGACCGCGCGCTTGAACTGGGCGAAGGCCCGCTCGCCGATCTCCTCCAAGGCGAAAGTAACGCCGGCCAGGGGGGTGTTGAAGGCCGCGGAGATGCCCGCCGAGGCCCCGGCCGTGAGGTAGGACTGGAAATCCAGGGACCCGAAGAAGCGCCGCGCGTGACGGGCCGTGAAGGCAAAGAGGGAGGAGGAAATCTGCACGGTCGGACCTTCCCGGCCGATGGAGGCGCCGCCCAGGATTCCCACGGCGCTGGAGACGACCTTCACCGCCGCCGTTCGGATGGAAACCAGGGGCGTCTCCATCGTCCCAGGCTTTTCCGGGGGCGCTTCCTCGATGGCCTGCAGAACCTGGGGGATGCCGCTGCCCTTGGCGGCGGGGGCGAACCGCACGACCAGCCAGGTGGCGGCCACAAAAAGGAAGGGACAAGCCAGGAAAAGAAGGTAGGGATGGACGCGGAAGAGGCCGTAGTAAAAGGCCTGGAGAAAGGCGATGAGTTCGGCGTAAAAATAGGCCCCGAAGCCCGCCGCAACGGCGGCCAAAAGAAGGGAGGCCTGAATGGAAGTTTTGGGGTGGATGGGGTTGAGATCCGCGGCCATATCGGAGATCCCGCTGCCCAACCGATTTAAGGACTCGCTTAAAAGACGGTCGGGGTTCCTTCGGTGGTATTCAGGCACGGTCCTTCCTTTCGTGTTCCGGGCGCCCCAAGCTTATCCAATCCGGCCTTGACAACCAAGCCCAAAGCAGGAAAAGGCGGCTAAAATCCCTGGGGGTAGGAGGCGGGAGGATGCGTTCAAGGAGAGATATGGAATCCGGCCGGAAGAAAAAATCCCGTCGGCCCTCCCAAGGCCTTCTTCAAAAGGTGGTCCACGTTTCGTTTGAAATAGGGATTTTTCTCAAGGGGTTGGATGGCGTCTTGGAAGCGGCCGGGGGAATCCTGCTTTCTTTTCTCACCCCCCAGCAAATCGGCCAGGCCGTCTCCCTCCTGACCCAGCATGAACTCAGCCGCGACCCGAATGATTTCATCGCCAACCACTTGAACCTGGCGGCCCAAGGTTTTTCGGCAAGCGCCAGGGCCTTCGCGGCACTTTTCCTTTTATCCCATGGGCTGGTAAAAACGGGCTTGGTTTGGGCCCTTTGGCGGTCTCAGCTTTGGGCGTATCCCACCGCCGTGGTCCTTTTCTCCGCCTTCGGCGCCTATCAAATCTACCGGTTCACCCTTTCGGGTTCGGCGCTCATGGCGGTTTTAACGGTTTTGGATGCCTTGGTGATTTGGCTGACTTGGGAAGAGTATGACCGGCTGCGCAGGGAAGGGCGCCGGCCGGGGTGAAAGGGCCGGCCTCAACCGGCCTTGGATTCGGGGTCCATTTCCATTCGCACCGAAACCGTCAGCGTCTCCAAACCCCCGCCCTTGAAGATGGTGCCGGAGGTGGGGGTGGCGTCCAGGTAGTTGCGGCCACAGGCCACCCGTACGTGGTCCAGGCCCACCACGCTTCCGTTGGTGGGGTCGAAGCCGCACCAGCCGTTTTGGGGCAGGTAGATTTCCACCCAAGCGTGGGAGGCGTCAGCCCAGGGTTTGCTCCCGTAGTTCCCCCCCGTGTAGATGTAGCCCACCCGGTAGCGCGCCGGCAGGTTCATGAGCCGGGCCATGCAGATAAAAAGGTTGGAGAAATCCTGGCAGACCCCCTGGCGGCCCGTGTAGACGTCGAAGGGCGTGGTGGCGACGTGGGTGGAGCCCGACACGTAGGCGTAATCGCCGTGAATGGTCTGGTTCATGTCGAGCAGGGTGTCCAAAAGGTCCATGTCGTTCCTCTGGGCGAAGCCCATGGCGTAGTCCGTCAATTCCTTCAATTGGGTCTCGGGCAGTTCCGGCGGCAAAAGATAAGGGAGCATCATCTGGCGCTGGCCGGGCATCCAGACCACCGGCAGGGTTTCCCGCTTGAGGTTCCCGGAAAGCCAGCGCGTCGGGCCTTCCATGAGCCTCACCCGGGAAAAGGCGCGGATCACCATTTCGGTGAAGGGCTTGTCCACGTCCAGCTGGAGGGTGGCGTTCCCGAAGACGTCCTGGGACTCCAGCCGGCGCCCCTCCACCGAGATGTCCAGCTTGAAATCCAAGAGCTCCTGGAAACGGTCCTGCACCGGCCTCAAGCGGAAGATGTGGGTGGAGCGCTCCACCGGAAGGCGGTAACGGTAGGTGGTCTCATGCACGGCGTTGAGGACGCAGGGGTCGGTGCGGCGCGCCACGGGGGAGGGGGATGGGAAAAGGGTGGTCTGCTGCCCCTGGTTCCCCACCAGGGCCCAGGTGGTGGCCCGAGAGGGCTCGGCCTCGGCGCTGTCGTAAAGGAGGCGGCTCCGGCGCACTACCTTCAGGCCGCCTGGGGCCAAGGGCGCCCATTCCTCGCCCGAGAGGGGGTGGCTGGAAAAGGCGTAAAGGGTACGGTTGGCATCCATGGGGTTGCCCAGGTCCAGGGCCAGCATGTCGCTTTCCAAAAGCCCGGCCGGATGGGGAGGCACGCGCCGGAGGGCGAAAAGCCCTCCCCGGCCTTCCCGGTCGCGGTAGGCCGCGTGATGGTCGCCGTCGCTGAAGACGCAGTTCAGTTCGCCCAGGGTGTTGACCTCGGTCAGCCACTGGTGCAGCTCCTTCCAGGGCACGTCGGAAAGGCGCCGGGCCTGCTTGAGGAAAAGTTGGTGCAGGAGCCAGCAAAAGGCGTGCTCCATGGGGGAGGAGCCAAGGGGCTCGAAGCTGGGGTCGTCCCCTAGGGAAAGGGCGGTCTTGAAGTCGCCCTTCAAGGCCCCATTGAAGATGAAGACGAACTGGCGGCCGCCGTAGCTGCGCAAGTAGGGGGGGATGTTCTTGCCGGCCTGGCGCTCCCCGGTCATGGCGAAAAAGGAGGCGGAACGGAACTGGTTCCAGCCGGCCAGGACCCGCTTCAGGTCCTCGTCCCCGCCGGTGGTGCCCCGCAGCAGGGTGGCCGGTCCTTCGTTGCCCGTGAAGCCCACCACGCCCCAGTCGGTGGGAAGGGAGGGGTCTTCTACGGTTTTAAGGCGCAAAGAGGGAGAAGCGACATTATCGAAGGAAAGGGAAAAGAAGTTCTGCATCCGGGTCATTCTACTATTGAAACCGCATGGTGTGGACACTTTAATAACTCCCTCCATGGCCACCCAAGTCCTTTTGGAACACTCGACCCTTTACCGCTACGACCGGCCCGTGCGCCTGGGGCCCCAGGTCATCCGCCTGAGGCCCGCGCCGCATTGCCGC
>JASHQZ010000146.1 GCA_030038835.1 candidate division FCPU426 bacterium | reverse complement strand
ATCCCCAGCAAGGCCGCCGGAATACCCGCTACCTGCCCGACGGAACCATCCAAACCGAGGGTTCCAATGCCCCCGGAGACGCCCCCCCCGATTCCCCGCGCGGCGGAATCGACGTCCGGGCCTGACCACTCTACGCCCGCGGCCTAACTCCTGAAAAAAACAAGCGTCACCAGGATAAATACCGGCAGCAGCACCGCGCCGGACCAAAGCGGATTTTCCCCGAAGGATGGCATCCTGGCATCAAAGCTATTCGGTGGCCTCAGCGTCTTTCAATAGATAAATTTTTTCGGCTTCTTTGGCCTTCTCGTCTTGAACCAGCCAATTTTGCGCCATTTCCATGTTCTCAAAAAACCGGACTTTATGCCCGATCTCAAAACACGCGGCCTTGGCAACGTTCAAGAAAGTGGCCGCCGCGATGGAAATGATCCCTTTGGCCCGCAAGGCGGCGATTTTGAGGCATTTGAAGTGGAGGAGTTCCTGGTGTTTCTGCCATTCAACGGCCAACCGGGGGGAATAACCTGCGGCACCCAACTCAGCCAGGAGCAACACCGACCCATCCTTGCGGCCGGAAATATCCTGGATCAGGAGGTCTGGCCAGCGCAGGGCGTCGCTTTCATAACCGCCGTTGAACTCCCCGAAGAGGATTTCCTTGCTTCGATGCCGGATCCACTGGAATTGCCCCACATAACTATCGAATGGGTTTGGCGTTGGCCCTCTCCGGGAATAAGACGAAAAAACGATTCAAAAACCTATTATACCTTTGGCGTGATGGATGGCCTAAAACTCAGGGGAAAAGACCCGATATTTTTCCTTTTCCCCAAAATAAAAAAGCCGCTGGGGCGCGCAAGCACCCCAGCGGCTTTGAACTTCCGGGCTTTCCCTGATTTAAATGTCGTGATAAAGCACGAATTCGTAAGGATGAGGCCTCAAACGGATAGCGTCGATCTCCTTGCTCCGTTTATAACCGATCCATTCATCCAGGAGATCCTCAGTGAAGACCCCGCCCTTGGTGAGGAACTCATGGTCGTCCTCGAGGGCGTCCAAGGACTCGTTGAGCGATCCAGGGACATTCTTGATCTTCTTTAATTCCCGCCCTTCGAGCTCATAGAGGTTCATGTCGTGTGACGGACCGGGATCGATCTTGTTTTGGATCCCGTCCAGGCCTGCCAACAACATGGCGGAGAAGGCCAGGTAGGGGTTGCAGGAAGGGTCGGGCGTGCGGAATTCCACCCGTTTAGCCTTCGGGCTCTTGGAATAAAGCGGGATGCGGCAGGCCGCCGAGCGGTTGCGCTGGCTGTACACCAGGTTGACCGGCGCCTCGAAGCCCGGCGTCAGGCGCTTGTAACTGTTGACCGTGGGGCAGATGAAGGCGCAAAGGGCCCGGGCGTGCTTCAGGAGCCCGCCGATGTAATAAAGCGCCGTCTGGGAAAGGCCGGCGTACCCGTTTTCGTCGTACATGACGTTGCTGCTTCCCTTCCAGATGGATTGGTGGACGTGCATGCCGCTGCCGTTGTCGCCGAAGAGCGGCTTGGGCATGAAGGTGGCCACCATTCCGTGTTTCCGGGCCACGTTCTTTACCACGTATTTGTACTTCAAAAGCTTGTCGGCCATGTTGGTCAGGGAATCAAAAACCATGTCGATTTCCGCCTGGCCGCCGGTCGCCACCTCATGGTGGTGTGTTTCCACCGGAATCCCCAGTTGCTGCATGAGTGTCACCATCTCGGACCGGATGTCCATCTGGCTGTCGGAAGGCGGCACGGGGAAATAACCCTCCTTGTTGCGGATTTTGTAGGCTAGGTTGGGTTCCTCGTCCTTCCCCGTGTTCCAAAGCCCCTCCGTGGAATCTACCTTGTAATAACCGCTGTTCATGGTCTGGTCGAACCGCATATCGTTGAAAATAAAGAACTCGGCCTCCGGGCCCCAATAGGAAATGTCGGCGATGCCGGTGGATTTAAGGTAATTTTCCGCTTTTTGCGCTACATACCGCGGATCGCGGGAGTAGGATTCCCTGGTGACCGGGTCCACCACGTTGCAGGTCAAGACCAACGTGGTTTCCTTGAAAAAGGGATCGATGAAGGCGCTATTGGGGTCCGGGATCAAAAGCATGTCCGACTCGTTGATCGCCTGGAACCCGCGGATGGACGAGCCGTCGAAACCCTTTCCATCTTTGAAAACATCCTCGCCGAAAAACTTGATGGGCGAGGTGGTGTGCTGCCAAATGCCCGGCATGTCGATGAACCGGAAGTCCACGTATTTCACGTCTTTATCCTTGATCAATTCCATTACTTCTTGCGTCGTCATTTGAAACCTCCTTAAGTTTCCAGAGACTTTCTGTTTTTTGTTTTTGGACCGGCTGGCAATCCTTGCTGGCTGCGAAATCTTTTTCTTTTTAGGCTTTTTCATTTCGGGCCCCAAGAATTGTTAGGAATGTGTTAGGAGATTCGCAAAAGATGTGCCAAAAGCAGACAAACGAGGGGTTATTCAATTTCTTGATAAAATATTGATATCTTGGTCTTTATGGGTCGTTCTCATAAAAAGCGGTGAATTTTCAAAGGGTGAGCGTACTAAAAATGTCCCCCCATGATTACAAAAAGGTTGTTTCACAACTTTATGGTGCTGTCCGCTCGGATGGCCTCAAAGGATAGGGTCCCACGGACAAGCCCGTGGCTCCACGAAGACCAAGCTTCGCTCGCCCAGCCTTATGGCTGGGTCGCCTTTCATCCCCGGCAAGTCAGGGGATTCCAATGCGGCGTCTTTAAAACCATTCCTCGGATTTCTGGGTTGGACAAAAACAAAGGGCCAACCCAAATCGGGCCGGCCCTTTGTTGCGAAGGAAAAGATTTCCGGAAAACTTTAAACTGCGCTGATCCCTTTCTCGCCCGTGCGGACGCGGATGGTTTCATCGGTCGTGCTGACGAAGATCTTGCCGTCGCCCTTATTGCCGGTGTTCAACTCCTCCTGCATGATGTCCAGGATATGGGGGACGTCCCAAGTGTTGACGACAACGTCGACCCTTAGCTTGTCCAGGAACTTGACCTTGGAGGGTTTATCGTCGGATTTGGACCCCAGCGTCCGGCCAAAACCCCTCACCTCGGTGACCGTCATTCCCTTGACCAGCTCTTCCTTATTCAGGGCCTCCGCTAGGTTCTCCAGCGTGTCCGGGCGAATGATGGCAGTGATGGTCTTCATGCCGTGGGATTTCAGCACGGAGGAAGCCATCACCCAGAGTCCGTAAACCAGGGCCCAGCCGCCCGCGATCAAGAAGCAGATCTTGGCTTCAAGTTGCGAGTCGGAATTGCCGATGGTATAGAGATAGATGATCGCCGCGCACATCGCAACGTTCATCACCAAACCCAAAATGGGAACCACGACGTGTTTGAGCATGTTGAAATCATCCCGGTTCTTGTAGCCAACGATGGTCCAGATGCAGACCAGGCCGTAAAGAACGAAGGTTCCAAAGTTCGAGGCCAGCGTGATGCCGGTCAGGCCGTCGACGCTATATAGGCCGATCGCCGCGATGACGCAGGAAAAACCCACCAGGAACCAGATGGAAGTGTAGGGCGAGGCGAACTTGCTGTGGATGAAACCCATGACCGGCGGCAATTCCCGGTCTTCGGCCATGCCGGTCGTTACGCGGACGGCCGTGTTCAAGCAAGCCAGGGTGGTTCCAATGACCGCGATGGCGACCGTGGCGGCCATGACGAGCATGAGGACTTGGCCGGCGTGGCCGAAGAAGGCGTTCCCCATCTCCACCACCATGTCGCCGATGGGCGCGCTGGAGGCGGCCATGGCGTCCATGCCGTAAACGGCCTTGGTGGTGGCCGGGGCCGCGGCGACCGCCGCGACGGCCGGAATGGTGACCCCTGCGGAGGTGATAGACATGGGCTGGGCCGCCGCAGCCGCCACGGCCGGGACCGCCACCGAACCCACCAGCTTCTCACTCACCACCAGGTTGGCGCAAAGGTACTCGAACAGGTAGGCGATCAAGCACTGCACCACCAAGGCCACGATGATGGCTTTCGGGATGTTCTTCTCCGGCTCTTTGGTTTCGGCTGAAAGGGCCGTGGAGCTTTCAAAACCCACCAGGATCAGGATGGCGATAGTGGACTGGATCAGGACCCCCTTGATCGCGTGGAACTTCACGATGTCAAAGGGCCCGCTGAAAAACCAGGTTGTGGCGTGATCGGGGTTGCCCATTCGGTAGGAAATGCACATCAAGCCAAAAAGCGCGATAGTAACCCATTGGATGATGTTTCCCCAAAAATTGGCCGCCGTCGAGCCTTGCACCCCCCGGTGGGCGATATAACCCACCGCGATGGCGAAGATAATGGAAATGATGAGTTCCCAGTTGTACGTCATGGTCTTTCCCGTGACCGCCCCGAAGATGTAGGAGGCCAGGGTGCCCATGAAGGCCACCATGACGCCCGGGTAAACCCAGTAGAACAAATGGGCCGCCCAGCCCGTAATGAGCTTGGCGACGCGGGCTATGGAAGTCGGCCCGGGGCGCTTGATCTTCATGCTGTCAACAAAGGCCTTCTCCGCGAAATAAACGCAGCTGGCGAACCCCGCTTCCGGGTAGATCTTCGCCAATTCGGCGTAGGAAAAGGCCGTCATGAAGCACAGGGTCGTGGCCACGATAATCCCAGCCCACATGTCGTTGGGGCAGGCCGTTCCGTCCGGTAACGCGGCCGAAGCCTGCAACTGATAGGTAATCCAAAGGAAGGCACCCGGCGCGATCAACGCCATGGCGTTCATGGCCGCGCCCTTCCAGTCCAATACCCTGTTGACCAGGGACTGTTCTTGAGTCTTTGCCATTTTTTCCTCCTGAACTTGATTTAAAACTGGTTCGAAACCCGTCCGCCGCCTTTTACCATTGGCAGTAAATGAGACCCGGGCGGCTCGACGCTTAACAGTGCAGGGGTTAAAAGCAAAGCTTATGCCATGTATCAAGAAATAATAAAAATTATTAAAATATCGTTTAAATATATTGTTTAAACATAAATTTAAAATCAATTAAACTAACGACTTATAAACACAATTTTGTAGATTTTTACAAAATTATGGATATTGCCCCAAAAAAGTAAAAAGAGGCTTCCATCAAACAAAAAACGGAGCCTTGAAAACAAAAACGCCGTTGAGGAATTGTCCTCAACGGCGTTGGATGTGCCTTTTTACTGCTGAATTTAAACTGCCTCAATCCCCGATTCACCCGTGCGTACCCGGATGGTTTCATCCGTGGTGGAGACGAAGATCTTGCCATCGCCCTTGTTGCCCGTGTTCAATTCCTCCTGCATGACATCCAGGACATGGGGCACGTCCCAGGCGTTGACGACCACATCCACACGGAGCTTATCCAGGAACTTCACTTTAGAAGGTTTGTCATCCGTTTTGGACCCGAGGGTGCGTCCGAAACCCCTCACCTCGGTGATCGTCATACCCTTGACCAGTTCTTCCTTGTTCAAAGCCTCGGCCAAATTTTCCAGCGAATCGGGCCGGATGATGGCGGTGATCGTCCTCATGCCGTGGGACTTCATCACCGACGATCCCATCACGTAGAGGCCGTAAATCAGGGCCCAGCCGCCCGCGATATAGAAGCAAATCTTGGCTTCCAACTGCGAGTCGGAGTTGCCGACCGTATACAGGTAGATGACCCCCCAACACATCAAGGCGTTCAAGGCCAATCCCAGGAAGGGAATCAATACGTGCTTAAGGATGTTGAAATCCTTCCGGTCCTTATAGGCCACGATGGTCCAGATGCAGACCAGGCCGTACAGCAGGAAGGTCCCGAAGTTGGAGGCCAACGTGATGCCCGTCAAGCCGTCCACGGACTGGAGGCCGACGGCGGCGATCACGCAGGAGAAACCCACCAGGAACCAGATGGAGGTGTACGGCGAGGCGAACTTGCTGTGGATGAAACCCATGACCGGGGGCAATTCGCGGTCCTCGGATAAGCCGGTTGTCACGCGCACGGCCGTGTTGATGCAGGCCAGGGTGGTTCCAATGACCGCGATGGCGACCGTAGCGGCCATGATGAGCATGAGGGCTTGGCCAGCGTGGCCGAAGAAGGCGTTCCCCATCTCCACCACCATGTCGCCGATGGGCGCGCTGGAGGCGGCCATGGCGTCCATGCCGTAAACGGCCTTGGTGGTGGCAGGGGCCGCAGCTACCGCCGCGACGGCTGGGATGGTGACACCCGCCGAGGTGATGGACATAGGTTGGGCTGCCGCAGCCGCCACGGCCGGGACCGCCACTGAACCCACCAGCTTCTCGCTCACCACCAGGTTGGCGCAGAAATACTCGAACAGGTAGGCGATCAAGCACTGCACCACCAAGGCCACAATGACGGCCTTCGGGATGTTCTTCTCAGGTTCCTTGGTTTCGGCAGCCAGGGAGGTCGAACTCTCGAAACCCACCAGGATTAAGATAGCGATGGTGGATTGGATCAGGACTCCCTTGATCGCGTGGAACTTCACGATGTCGAAGGGTCCGCTGAAAAACCATTGGGTGGCGTGGTCCGGATTGCCCATACGGTAGGCGATGCACATCACGCCAAAGATCGCGATGGTAACCCACTGGATGATGTTCCCCCACATATTGGCTTTGGTGGACCCTTGCACCCCGCGGTGGGCGATCAGTCCTACCACGACGGCGAAGACAACGGCCACAATGAGCTGCCAGTTATACGTCATGGTCTTGCCCGTGACCGCGGTGAAGACATAGGAGGCCCAGGTTCCCATGAAGGCCACCATGACGCCCGGGTAAACCCAGTAGAACAAATGGGCGGCATAGCCGGTGATCAGCTTGGCGACTCGGGCCATGGAAGTCGGCCCGGGGCGCTTCAACTTCATGCTGTCAATGAAGGCCTTCTCGGCGAAATAAACGCAGCTGGCGAAACCCGCCTCGGGGTAGATCTTCGCCAGTTCGGCGTACGAAAAAGCCGTCATGAAGCACAGCACCGTGGCCAGCAAAATACCGGCCCACATGTCGTTGGGGCACGCCGTCCCGTCCGGTGCAGCCGCTGAGGCTTGCACCTGATAGGTAATCCAAAGGAAGGCGCCCGGTGCGATTAACGCCATGGCGTTGATGGCCGCCCCCTTCCAATCCAATACCCTGGCGACCAGGGACTGTTCTTGAGTCTTTGCCATTTTTTTCCTCCTGTTTGTTTAAATTGGCGCAATGCTTAAAAGCAACTCTTGTGCCACGAAGATGAAGAAAAAAATCCGTTTTGATCGCAAAAAACATGGGGAATTTTTTAGAGGTTAAAATTCCGTTAGGAGAAGTGAGGAAAAATATCCCGAATCATCCAGATCACTTTTTGCGTTGTAAAAAAATTTATGAATCCTTGATGATAATTATTTTCTTCTTGATCTTTTCTTGATAATTGTGGGGCCAATACTTATTTTTTTCCGACAGAACCAATGCATCAAAACGGGTTATCATCAACAAAGATTGACAATAATTACATTTGTGTAGGCTTGGTGTGCGAAATCTCAAAACGCATCTTTTTTGCCGGTTTCCTCATGGATTTTTTGCGCCATTCCATTCTTAACGGCGCTTAAGACACTCTTGTGGGTTGTGTTCCCCACGTTGTCCCAAAGCCTTTATATACTGGTCCCAGTTTTTCTCTTAATAAACCGGCTTAAACCCCATGAACACTAGACCTCCTCAAAACAACCACTCGGACAAAGCTGGGAATCTCCTTAAACCTTTTTTGCCCGCCATCACCGGAAGAATTCCCGAAAAACTCAAAAAGTACATTTGTGCCTTCGGAGTGATTTCAATCTTGACCGTTCCCGGCTTTTTCCTTCGCCAGGTCTTGGACACCTCCACCATCGCCATGTTTTACTTGCTCGGGGTCGTCGGCATCGCCTTTTGGTGGGGCCGCGGGCCCGCCCTATCCGCTTCCTTTTTAAGCGCCCTGATGTTGGATTATTTCATTACTGTGCCTTATTTCAGCTTCGCCATCAGCAACCCCCAATCCTGGATCAGCTTATTTGTCATGCTGGTGGAAAGCCTGGTCATCAGCGCCTTGGCGGCCAAGTCCCGGGAAGGGGAAACCCACCGGATCGCCGCCGAAACTGAAAAAAACCGAAGCGCCCTTTTAAGCGCCGTTTCCCACGACCTCCGAACGCCCTTGACCGCCATTGAGGGCGCCGCCAGCAGCCTGGTAGCGGATCAGAACCTAGGACCGGAGGAACGCTCCAAGTTGTGCCAAATGATTTTCGATGAGTCGGAACGGATGAACCGCCTGGTCCAAAACCTGCTGGACATGACCCGGCTTCAAACCGAAGTGCCTCAATTGAGGAAGGAATGGCAGTCTATGGAGGAATTGGTGGGTATGGCCCTCGGTCGGTTGAAAAACCGCCTCGCGAGCCGCCCTTTTACCCTCGATCTTCAGCCCGGCCTCCCCTTGATCCGGGTGGACGGGCTCTTGGTGGAACAGCTTCTTTTAAACCTCCTGGAGAACGCCTTGAACCACACCTCCGCGGGAACCCCCATTCAATTATCCGTGAAAAGCGTGGGGGACATGGTTGAGCTGGAAATTGCGGACCGGGGGCACGGCATCAAATCCGGTGAGGAAAAAATAATTTTCGAAAAATTCACGCGGGGCTATCATGGTGACAAGGGGGGATCGGGGCTGGGCTTAAGCATCTGCCGAGCGATCGCCCAAGCCCACGGGGGAACCATTGGGGCCCGGAACCGCCCGGAGGGCGGGGCTTCTTTTGTTGTCCGCCTTCCTATCGGCGGTCTCCCACCGGCGGTCAGCGAGGAATAAAGTGGAACCGGAAAAGTTGTCGGTGCTTTGTATCGAGGATGAGGCCCCGATATGCCTCTTCCTCAAAACCTCCCTTTCGGCAAGCGGTTATGCCTACCTGCAGGCTTCCAACGGAGAAGAGGGCCTGGTCCAAGCCGCCACGCGCAACCCCGACCTCATCTTGTTGGACTTGGGACTGCCCGATATGGACGGTTTGGAGGTCGCACGCCGCCTTCGGGAATGGTCGAAAAAACCTATCATAGTAGTCTCTGCAAGAGGTCGTGAGGCGGACAAAGTAGCCGCCCTCGACATGGGGGCTGACGACTACCTGACCAAGCCTTTCGGGGTCCAGGAACTGTTGGCCCGGATCCGGGCGGTTTTGCGGCGCCACCAGGAAACCGCCGGAAAGACCGAAGAACCCGTCTTCCGTCACGGGGACTTGGAAGTGGATCTCGCCGACCGGAAAGTCCTGAAGGCTGGAAAAGAAGTGCACCTCACCAAAAGGGAATTCGGGCTTTTGACGATTTTGGTCCGTCATGCGGGAAAAGTGGTGACTCAACGGCAATTGCTCACCGAGATCTGGGGGGAGGCTTATGCCAACCAAGCCCACTACCTTCGCGTTCACATGAACAACCTGCGCAATAAACTGGAAAGCCTGCCGGGCCGGCCCGAACACTTCCTCACGGAGTCGGGGGTTGGCTATCGGCTGGCCGTGGACTAGAAGCTCCGTTTTTCCCGGACAAGAGATTCCGGAAAGACCGATCCCACGGAAGGAGTTTGAGATGAAAAGAAAACCCCTTGGCCAAAACGGAATGGGTGTTATGGAATTCCTGTTTTGGGCGGGGGTTTCGGCCGTCCTGGCCTGGCTGGTCTGGCAGCTTTACCTGCACCCTGAAAGCCTTAATCCAAGGCCCGCCACCCACAGCGTTTTGGAGGATACCACGCCCCAGGGCAACTGAAATTTCCTTAAAAAAAGCCAAAAATTTTAAGATATTAAGATTTTATTAATATTTCGTTGAATTCAAATTTTAAACCGACCAAGATACTCCGCCATACGCCGAGTTGCCCTGGAGCAAAGCCTGACGGCAAGCTTCAGGACAAACGGGGGACCCAACTCTTGGGGCTAACTTCATCCAAGGATTTCCAAAGGTACCCATCGGAGCCCGATTTTTGGACTCAGGGTGGGGAATCTAAGGATGTGCGGTGAGCCATTCGCGCCGAGCCCGACAGCTAACCCCGTAGGCCCCGGAGGCGCTCCGTGTCGGATCCCAAGTCACCTACCGTGAAAGTCCACCAACTGGGCTGGGTCCTGGTTTTTGCCATCGTCTACGCGGACATTGGCACCTCGGTTTTCTACACCCCGGGCATTCTTTATGGCTCCATCGGCAATCTAGCCACCCTGGCCCAGTTTATCACCACTGGGGTCTTCGTCTCGATCGCGCTGAAGTACGTCGAGATTTGCCAACGCTGTCCCGACGGCGGGGGCGTGGTGTCCATCGTCCGTGAGGCTTTCTCCGCCCTGGAATTCCTGCCCTTGGTGGGCGGCGCCTTCATCACGGTAGATTACTTCCTGACCTCCGCCATTTCGGGCGTTTCCGGCCTTTACTACCTTTCCAGCCTTATGCCTGGAACCAAGGACCTGGTGGTGACCGCCTCCATGGTCCTTTTCCTCTGCTTGGTACTCATCAACATGGTCGGCATCAAGGAATCCGCTTCCGTCACCTCCACCTTCGCCACGGCCGAGATCGTCGTGACCTTCCTGCTGTTGGGCATCGCTTATTTCTACGTGGCCACCCACGCCGGCCTTTCCTGGAGCGGCTGGTGGCACAGCATCGTCCATCCCGGCATCCCTCTCACCTTCGGTTCCATCATGATCGGCTACGCCACCACTTGGCTGGCCTATTCGGGCCTGGAATCGGTGGCCCAGATATCCGGCTCCATGAAGCTGCCCGTGAGGTCCACGGCCTCCACCGCCATGTGGTGGGTCATTGGTACCATTGCTGTCATCACTTCGCCCATGACCGCCGCGGCCCTTTACGTGCTTCCCGACTCCGTCAAGCAAACTCAGTCCGATTCCCTGCTTTCCGCCCTGGGGTTCGCCGTGGGCGGTCCCTTTTTAGGCATTGCGGTGGTGATGGCTGCCTCCGTGCTGCTATTTATGGCTTGCAATACGGCCATTGTGGGAAATTACCACGTGAACGTGCGCCTTTCGGACTTGGGCTTCCTGCCCTCCTTCCTGAGGAAGCGCCACCCCAAGTTGGGCACGCCCTACCTTTCCATCCTGATCTCGGGCTTGGTGCCCATGGTCATCATCTTCATCACCAGGGCCAATGTGGACGCCTTAGGCGATCTTTATAATTTCGGCCTCTTGGGCACCCTTTCCCTTTCTTCCCTGGCCATCGACAAGCTGCGATGGCGGGACGGGGTGAGGGGCTTCAAATTCTGGACCGGCGCCTTCACCACCCTGGCCCTGCTGGCCGCCTGGGTCATCAACATGTTCCACAAGCCGGATGCCCTTTTTTTTGGCGGTACCATCGCGGCGATCCTGGTGGGCACCGGCGTTTGGCACCGCATCAAGGCTTCCGAAAAGGCCGAAGCGGCCTTTGCCCAGGCCGAGTGCACCGTGGCCGACCTTCCCGAGGCTTCCAACATCCTCACCCTGGAGGAGGCGATTGACGCGGGTGTGATGGAATCCTCCCCCCTCATGGTGGCCCTTAGGTACGTGAACGGAAAGCTGTTGCAGGACGCGGCCATTTACGCCAAAGGCATGAAGCGCGGCAACGTTTACGTGGTTTACGTGGATGAGATGCCCGGACTCTTCCTGCCGAACGAAATCAAACCCAGCGCCGAGGCCCAAAAAGTGTTGGTGGAGTCCTGCGCTTACTTGGAGAAGCTTGGCGTGTCCGGGATACCGGTTTGGCGCATGGCCGAGGACGCCGGTTATTCCATCGCCGAGGCGGCCCAGCAGTTGGGCGTCCAACACGTTTTTGTGGGAAGCTCCCAGCGGACCTTCTTCTGGCGCATGGTGCGGGGCCGCATGTTGAAAAACCTGGCGGACCGCTTGCCCGAGTCCGCCGATTTAATCATCGTGGGTTAACGCATCAACCTTTAATTCCTCACGGCTTCTTCCAACTCCTTGTCGGGGGGACAGAGATTTGCTGAAAAAATTGGACGTTAATTAAGATATTAGGATTTTGTTAAGATAGCTTTTTCCTCTCAATCTTTCATTGAATCACATTAAAAAAAAATTAAAATCGCTAGCTTATACCCTATCCAAATGAGCTGTCGGGTTTCGTCCGATAACTAAGGAAAATGGGTATCACGCGGTTCTCCTGACGGGGCCGAAGGCGCTGGTGTTTGGAGAACTGCTACATAGCCGAATCGCCCCGGAGCGTGGCAAAGCCTCTGCTTCAGGGCGTACGGGGGACCCGGTCGTTCGGGGCTAACATATCCGAGAAGGATTGCGGCGGACCTTTCGCGCCGAGCCCGACAGCTAACCTCGTAGGCTCCGGAGGGCACGTCCCGCCTATCGTGACGGCCCGCGAATTCCAATTGCGAGGTGCGTCATGGTGGAAAAAGTAAGAGAACTCGTTTTCGGCAAGGACAAGAATCCCCTGGACCAGGATGTCTTCCACAAATTAAGCCTGGTCGCCTTCCTGGCTTGGGTAGGTCTGGGAGCGGACGGGCTTTCCTCCTCCGCCTACGGGCCCGAGGAAACTTACAAGGCCCTGGGCGCCCAATACCACCACATCGCCCTCTACCTGGCCATCGCCGTGGCGGCCACGGTTTTCATCATCTCCGCCAGTTACAGCCAGGTCATCGAGTACTTCCCGACAGGCGGTGGGGGTTACGTGGTGGCCAGCAAACTCCTGCACCCCGTGGCGGGCCTTATTTCGGGTTCCGCCCTCATCGTGGACTACATCCTCACCATCAATCTTTCCATCGCGGCGGGCGTGGACGCCATTGCTGACTTCATGCCGCCCCTCTTCACGGCCTATAAGCTTTGGATCGAAGTGCTTTTGATGATCCTCCTCATTTGGCTGAACATGCGGGGCATCAAGGAATCCGTCCAGACCCTGCTTCCCATCTTCATGGTCTTTGTGGGAACCCACGTCGTCCTTATCCTGGCGGGCCTCGTGGGGCACGGCGACCAAATCATTCCCGTGGTACAGGCGACGTTCAAGGAAACCCACGAAATCATTGGCGGTTCCACGGGCTTCTGGGGCTTCTTAGTCATCTTTTTCACGGCCTATAGCTTGGGGGGCGGCACTTATACGGGAATCGAGGCCGTCTCCAACGGCTTGATGAACCTGAGGGAACCAAGGGTCCAAACGGGAAAACGCACCATGATCTACATGGCCACTTCCCTGGCCTTCACGGCTGGCGGAATCCTGCTTCTCTATATGCTTTGGGACACCCCGGTGGTGAAGGACGAAACCATGAACGGCACCCTGGCCAAGGCCGTCTTTGGGACCTGGACCGCAGGGGGCTTGGAAATCGGCAAGTTCCTCGTCACGGTGACCCTCCTGTCCGAGGGACTGCTGCTGTTCATCGCCGCCCAAACCGGCTTCATCGACGGCCCCAACGTTCTTTCCAACATGGCCGTGGACTCCTGGATGCCCCACCGTTTCGCCAACCTCTCCCACCGGCTGGTGCGCATGAACGGAATCCTCGTCATGGGAATCTTTTCCCTTATTATCTTGGTGATCGCAAAGGGAAACGTCGATGTGATGATCCTCCTTTATGCCATCAACGTTTACATCACCTTCAGCCTTTCCCAGCTTTCCATGTGCGTCCATTGGTGGCAGGCCCGCCATGATCAGAAAGACTGGTTCCGGCGCTTTTCGATTAATGGGCTGGGGTTGACGCTCACTTCCATCATCCTGGTGGCCACTGTCGCGGCCAAATTCCTGGAAGGAGGATGCGTGACCATTCTCTTGACCACGCTGCTCATCGTTTTTTGTTCCCTGGTCAGGCATCATTACAAAGGGGTCCAGCAGGCCCTCAAGCGGCTGGATGAGGCCCTGGTCAACCTGCCCCTGCCGGACCGCGACGCGAGCGAACCGGCCTTGGGGCCCTGCGACAAAGGCAAGCCCGTGGCCGTCATCATGGTGGAAAGCTACAACGGCCTTGGCATCCACGCCATCTTTTCGGTGCAAAAACTTTTCGGCAACCGTTTCCAGGATTTCCTCTTCGTGTCGATCGGGCGGGTGGACTCCAGCAAGTTCAAGGGCGCGGAGGAAATGGATAACTTACGGAAGAACACCGAGGACAACTTGAAGAAATATGTGGAGCTGGCCCACAAAATGGGCTACCGGGCGGACTACCGCTACCTAGTGGACATCGACGTGATCGCGGGCATGGAAAGGCTCTGTGACCAGGTGGCCGCCGAGTTCCCCGACGCCACCTTCTTCTCCGGCAAGCTCATCTTCGCCAAGGAAAGCCTTTGGAGCGGCCTCCTGCACAACCAGACGTCGCTGGAAATCCAGCGGCGGCTTTTGTTCAAGGGAATCAACATGATGGTGGTTCCGGTAAGGGTGCTTTAAAGCCTTACCGGGCCATCCTTACCCCTTGGCTGGATTCAGGATTCCAAAGGCGAGGGATGGGGCGAATCGGCTGATGAACCGGAGCATCTTCGATTGGCCGATCGGCATTTCGGGTTTTCCCGATTCAAGGGCCCTCATCGTTTCCTTCACAAAGTCGTCCAGTTTCATCCTCGGGAAATCCCTGTCCGCAACCCCGTCTGTTTTCCCCAGGTCCGACTCCACCCCGGGCGGGGCGACCTCCAGAACCCTCACGGAGGACTTCCGCAATTGATGCCGCAAGGCCATGGAAAAGGAATGAACGGCGGCCTTGGTGGAACAATAAATGGGGCTGATGGCCAGGGGCATATAGGCCAGCCCTGAACTGATGTTAATGAGGGCGGCTTCGTTTTGCCGGGTCAAGAGCGGCAGGAAGACGGCCGTCATGCGGATAACCCCCTTTAGGTTGATTTCGATCTCGTCGAAAAGCCCGTCGTTCAAGGTTTCGGGTTTGGTGAAATCAGGCCATTGCATGATGCCGGCGTTGTTCACCAATACGTCCAATTGGGGGTGCCGCTCCGAAATCTGCTGGAAGAGGCTTTGGACGTCGCCTTCTTGGGCCACGTCTGAAACGATGGTTTCCATCCCCGGATACTTGTCGGCGAAATCCCGGATCACTTTCTCCCGGCGGCCCGTAACAATAACCTTGTTTCCCCTTTCGTGAAAGGCCGCAGCCAAACCGCTGCCCAGGCCCGTTCCCCCCCCCGTGATCAAAACCGTATGTCCCGTGAGTTTCATGACTGGCTCCTTTATCGATTCGGTGGCCGGTGGACCGGCCCCCAAATTATGGGAAGGGGACTTCCGGTAAATCAAGGGTGGGCCGAAGGTTGCCGTCTGGACGGAACTGAGTGCCGGTTGGCGTTTCCACCATTCCTAAAAAAGGGTTGTCGTGCCAAAATGTCATCCGGAACGTGCATTCCCAACTCAAAGGCCGAGGCATGAATCCGACTTTTTACGACGGTTTGTTTCCGGAAAAGCAGAAAACCTTCAAAAGGCTGCTGGCCGCGGCATCGAAAAAAGGCGCGCCGGTCGTCACCGAACACCTTTACAAGGCCGGACAGGTGGTTTTCCACGCGGGCACCGAGCCTTTCGGCGTTTATTTCATCCATCACGGGATCGTCAAGCTTTACAAGTCCGGCAAGGCCGGCCGCCAGCACATCACCTATATGGGCGCCACCGGCGACCTCTTCGGTTACCGGGCCCTCCTGGCCGGGGAGCTTTACAAGATCACGGCCGAAACCCTGGTGGACAGCCGTCTCGCCTTCATGGAGAAGGAATTTTTCATCGATTTCCTGAAACAGGATGAAACCCTGGCCCATCTCCTGCTCAAGACCCTCAGCGTGGAGTTAGGGGATGTGGAGGATAGGCTGGTGGGGGCCGTATCCGTGCCCGCCGAAAAACGGGTCGCCCGGCTGCTGCATTTTTTGGCAAAGAACTACGGCATCGACTCCAAGGGTTTCCTGAATATCGGACTTTCCCGTTCCGAAATGGCCCAGTTGTCGGACATCGCCGACGAGACCCTGATGCGTTATTTAAGCGACCTGGAAGCGAAAAGCCTGGTCTTGAGGGTCAAAAGAAAGATCAAAATCCTGAAACCGGAGGAACTCCAAAAAGAGGCGGGGATCGGTTGAACGGGCGGGCTTAGGACATGAAAAATCCCCTGCCGTGCTTCACGGCAGGGGATTTTTGTTTTCAAAGGGCCCAGGGCCAATCCGGGCCCGGTGATCAGCTGCGCAGCGAAACCACCGACATGATCAACATAACGGCGATGAGGATTCCCGGAACCAATAATTCGTTCATTTTTCTCTCCCTCGAGTGGAATAACCCGCAGAAACTCCCGGCAGATTAAACCCACTGAAAAGGAAGAGGCATGATTTGGGTCAGGTTTGGACCTGATCCCCTACGGCAAAAAAATCCCAGTCCGGTTCGACGCGGGCTGGGATTTTTACTTTTTTCGGTTTTACTTGTTAGTGGCCAAATAAAGGCCGGCCATGGCCAACATGGCTCCCCACAAGATAATCGAAATCATGAAACCCTCCTTAGGTACGAACAACCCTAGTGCCTATTCATAATGCGGGAAGGGATTAAAATTCCATTAAGATTGTGTTTTGGAATTTGAAGGCTAAACGAAGAGGTTTTTGACCGATCTTGGGAAATTAGTTCCAACACCTTATGCAAAGCCCACCGGCTGCAATCAAGGCGCCATCCACCGGGCGGCCCATCGGAAGGGTTTCGCCGAAAAGAAAAACGCCGGTCACTTGGGAGAGGACGAAAAACAATGCGATTTATATACCAAGCAGCCGGCTGAAGTCCCATCGGGGCAGGTTGACCAAGAGACCCTACGTGAACAACGAAGCCGCGCCCAAGGCAAACCCTAGGATCCTTCCCGACTTGATCTACCAACGGACCAATGCTTCGCCGCCGACTTCGAGGAAAGCGGCTGATAGAAGCAGGAGGAATGGGTTCACTGGAAGTTATTCCTCCCAAGTTTTGTTGGAAAAGGCCGGTCAGTCGTTAAAAAAAACATAAAAAACGCTCAGCCCCAACACGCTTAAAATTAAGGCTCCCGGTAATATCAAGGCGCTCATCTTCGCACCATTCCCACAAAGTCCGTCTTATTTGGAACCACTCAACGCGTCCAAAGCCAGGTTCAATTTCAACACGTTCACGCCGGGATCGCCGATGAAGCCCAGCCAGCGGTCTTGGGTGTTTTGGGCGACCAATTTCCTGACTTTGGCCGGATCCAGCCCCCGGGCTTTGGCCACGCGCGCCACCTGGTAGTCCGCGGCCGCCTGGCTGATATGGGGGTCCAGGCCGGACCCCGAGGCCGTGACCAGATCCATGGGTACCGGCGCGTTCGCCATTTCGGGATCGGCCTTCTTCAAGGCGTCGATGCGCCCCTTGACCGCGTTGATGAAGTCCGGGTTCGTGGGGCCCAAATTGGACCCGCCTGAATTGGCCGCGTTATAGGCGTAAGGCGAGGTGGCACTCGGCCGGCTCCAAAAATATTTGGCGTCGTCGAAGGGCTGGCCGATGAGCTCCGACCCTACCGTTTTACCGTTGACTACGATCAAACTGCCGTTGGATTGGCGGGGGAACAAGGCCTGTCCCAAAAGGGTGACGACACCCGGGTAAATAAGACCGGTAATGACGGTAAACACGATCACGAACAAGAACGACAACCTCAATTGAATCAAGGTTTCTCTCAACATTTTGTCCTCCTTATTTGACCAGCCCGAAGGCCACCAGGATCATGTCGATGGCCTTGATGCCGATGAAAGGCACGATGATGCCCCCCAAGCCGTAAATGATGAAATTGTCCCGCAACAGGCGGGAAGCCGAGGCCGGACGGTATTGCACGCCCTTCAGGGCCAGGGGCACCAGGAAAACAATGATGACCGCGTTGAAGATGACCGCCGAAAGGATAGCCGACTGCGGCGTGGCCAGGCGCATGATGTTGAGCGCGTTCAATTCCGGGTAGGTCAGGGCGAAGGCCGCCGGGATGATGGCGAAGTATTTCGCCACGTCGTTGGCGATGGAGAAGGTGGTCAATGACCCGCGGGTCATCAGGAGCTGTTTCCCGATCTTGACCACTTCGATGAGCTTGGTGGGATTGGAATCCAAATCCACCATATTGCCCGCTTCCTTGGCGGCCTGGGTGCCCGTGTTCATGGCCACCGCCACGTCGGCCTGGGCAAGGGCTGGCGCGTCGTTGGTGCCGTCTCCCGCCATGGCCACCAGCCGGCCGCCTGCCTGGGATTCCCGGATGAGCTTCAGTTTGGCCTCGGGTGTGGCCTGGGCCAGGAAGTCGTCCACGCCGGCTTCCGCCGCGATGGCCGCGGCCGTCAAGGGATTGTCCCCCGTGATCATGACGGTTTTGATGCCCATGCGCCGAAGCTCCGCGAAACGCTCCTGGATGCCGCCTTTTACGATGTCCTTCAAATGGATCACGCCCAGGATCTTTTTCCCCTCGGCCACCACCAGGGGGGTGCCTCCGCGGCGGGAAATGGCTTCCACTCCCGCACGCACGTCATCGGGGTATTTCCCCCCCTCTTCCTTGACGTATTTTTCGATGGCTTCAGCCGCGCCCTTGCGGATGGCGCGTTTGCCGATATCCACCCCGCTCATTCGGGTCTGGGCCGTGAAAGGCACGAAGGTTGCGTGCAATTCGTGGATTTCCTGGCCCCTTAGGCCGTATTTCTCCTTGGCCAAGATCACGATGCTGCGTCCCTCGGGTGTCTCGTCGGAAAGGGAGGAAAGCTGGGCGGCCTCGGCCAGCGCCTTGATGTCCACGCCATCGGCGGGAATGAATTCGGTGGCCTGCCGGTTGCCTAGGGTGATAGTGCCCGTCTTGTCCAGGAGCAGCATGTCCACGTCACCTGCAGCCTCCACCGCCCTTCCCGACATGGCAATGACGTTGGCTTGGATCATGCGGTCCATGCCCGCGATGCCGATGGCGGACAAAAGTCCCCCGATGGTGGTGGGTGCCAGGCACACGAAAAGGGCCACCAAAACGGTGACCGTCACCACCTTGCCCGCCCCCGAGGCCGCCACGCTATAGATCGAGAAGGGCAGCAGGGTGGCGCACACGATCAGGAACACGATGGTCAAAGCCGCCAGGAGAATGTTCAGGGCGATCTCGTTGGGCGTCTTCTGCCGCTTGGCGCCCTCGACCATGGAAATCATGCGGTCCAAGAAGGATTCCCCGGGGTTGGAGGAAACCTCGACGATGAGCCAGTCCGAAATGACCCGCGTGCCACCGGTCACCGCGCTACGGTCGCCGCCGGACTCGCGCACCACGGGCGCGGACTCACCGGTGATGGCGCTCTCGTCCACCATGGCCACGCCCACCACCGCTTCCCCATCGGCGGGGATAAAATCCCCCGCCTCCACAAGGACCACGTCGCCCTTGCGCAGGTCCCCCGACAGCACTTCAGTGGACTTGGCGCTCTTGTCGGGCTTGGCCAGCTTCTTGGCCTTCACTTCCTGGCGGCTCTTGCGCAGGGTGTCGGCTTGGGCCTTACCCCGGCCCTCGGCCATGGCCTCGGCGAAATTGGCGAACAGTACGGTGAACCACAGCCACAGGGAGACGGCGAAAATGAAACCCGGCGCGGCCTCGCCCTTGCCCGTCAGGGCCTGGATCCAGAGCCCGGTGGTCAGGATGCTTCCCACGTAAACCGTGAACATAACCGGGTTCTTCACCATGTGGGCCGGCGTGAGTTTTTTAAAGGATTCGAGAACCGCCTTGCGGGTGATCTCCCCTTCGAATAATTTCCGTGTTTTAGTGTGTTCCATCATTTTCATTTCTCCTTTTTTCCGGCCTTCCGGGGCCGCGGTGGAAAGTCCAACGGGAAGCGCTGGGGACGCTTTGGGTTTGCCCCTCCTGTCGGTGCGGGGCCGCCCTTTGTGCGAAATTTCGGGCGACTTCCCGGAGGCTCCCCGCCCGGATGAACCCTTCCGTTTCTTTGCCATTTCGAACCATCCTTAGGACGCTCAACAACAATGCCGAC
>JASHQZ010000001.1 GCA_030038835.1 candidate division FCPU426 bacterium | reverse complement strand
TATTACATCCTTTTCTTCATCCGCCACCTGGACCGGAAGGTTCATATAGCGGGCCTTAGCACTAACCCAAATGAATTTTGGATGCGTCAAATAGCCAGGAATTTAACCGGCTTCGAAGCGGCCTTTCTCGAATCGGGCGCCCTTCTTTTACATGACCGGGACGGCAAGTACACCGCCCATTTCGACCGGATTTTGAGCGAATCCGGCATCAAAGCCCTTAAACTCCCGGTTCGAAGTCCCAACTGCAACGCCCACGCCGAAAGATTCGTCCGGTCGGTCAAAAGCCAATGCTTATCCAGGATGATCATTACCAGCGAAGAACAACTACGGAAGGCTTTGAAGGAATATGCCGCATACTACAACCATGAGCGGCCCCACCAAGGGCTGGGCAATCAGATACCCGATCCAGGGCCGGAATTTGTGCGGGCGCCAAAACTTGGAAAGATCAGGAGAAAACAGCGTCTCGGGGGGCTCTTGAACGTCTATTTCAGGGAGAAAAACGAGCTAAAACCCAATCACCACAATACGAAAACCGCTGCCTGATTATTTTTAAACAACGGATCCAACCCCAAACTTTTAACTCGGATTTAAAAAACCTCGAAAGCCATGGCCCTTAACTGTTTTTATCAGGAGCCGGTCAAAATCGGCCAAGAATGGTGCTGTTTTTTGGAGAGCCCCGTTAAACCCGTGGATTATTGGAACTGGCTGGCCGCGCCGGTCAAACCCTGGTTCCTCAGGCTGCTCATGCTCTGCAGCTCGTTCTGCGAAACGGTCAGGGGGCGTCCCGGGAAGGCCTTCAGGTTCAATGTGAAAAAGAATTCCTTTCCCTGAACCGGATCCTCGGTGTACTGGATTTCAGCCTCCCAATCGTGCAGGTCGCGGTAAAGGTTGATGCTGCGGGTCTCGAATTGGGAATTGCTCAGGTCGTAGCTCTCGATGAAGGACACCCGATAGTTGGTGAAAAAGGCGAAATCCAGCTCGCCGGCCAGTTCAAAGGTGGATTGCTCGCCGAAGGTCACGGGTCCCTCGTTGGTGAAATTGGGGTTGACGTAGTTGACGGAAGTGCGGAACCGCCACAAGTCCTTAGGGCTCTGGAGGTTCAGGATCGAGTTTAAGTCCTTCAGCGCGTCCGTCCCGACTGAATAGTCCCCGATGAGGGTGTAATTAAATTGGGGGGAGGCCGTCCAATAGAATTCCTGGTGTAGGTAACCGAAGCGGTAGGCGTCTTTCCCGACCTGAACGCCGAAATCGAAGGTGGAACTGCTGACCTCCCTCAAGGAAGAGCCGATATCGCATTCCATCGTTCCCGACAGGAAATTCGCGGTAATACCGTGGGGCGGGTCCGTCGGGTAGAGGTTGTTCAATTTCTGGGTGAAATTGTAGGTGAAGTTGGAGTTCAGGTATTCGGACCAGCGGGACATCCAAGTGCTTTGGAGGTTGACGGAATGGGTTTCCCCCGCGCTCCCGGGGCCTACCGTCACGCCCTGGTCCGAGACATCCTGCCAGGCCTCGTCCCATTCCACCCTGCCGAAAAGGCTCTCGGTTTGCTCCAGGGAAAGGGTTTGGGAAAGCCCAAGGGCCCCGGTCAAGTGGCTGACATAGAACCCGTCCGCTTGCGTATAGGTGTGGTCGCCGTCGAGGGAAAGGTCGTACTTGGGACCTGACTTAAAAAGAAGGGTTTGGGGGAAAAGCGAAAAGTTGGCTTGGGGCAGGTTTTGCAGGCTTCGGATGAAGTTCGAATAATAGGTGATGGGATTGGCGGAGTCGGAGTTGAGGATTTCGGGGTTGTTGACGTTCGCTATTTCCTGCCGCCGCACCAACAGGCCCAGGGTGTAAGCTTGGTTCGTGTAGGTGGTGGAAACATCGTATTCCCGGACGGTGGAGACCAGGCTGGGGTCCCGGCGTGCCACGGCGTAATCGTTGCTGAAATTCCCATCCCCCGGAACGTCGGCCTCCACCCGGCCCTGGAAATTGGAGGAAAGGGCCCAAAGCATCCGAGCCCGGCCTTCCCACCGGAAAAGACCGTCGTCTTTCTCCTTGATGGCGTATCCATAAAGAGAAAGCACCTGGTAGTCATTCAACGCCAGCTCGTGCCTTATCCCCAGTCCAAACCCCTTCTTGAAGAAGTAATCGGTGTAAAGGGCGCCGTAGCTTTTGGGGTTCAGCAGGTAGTTGCTGGTGAGGAGGATGTAGTCTCCCAGGTAGTCGGTGGAACCGGTCTCCACCGACAGGGGCGTCTGTACGTCGTGGATCGTGCGCACGAAAAATGGAAAATAAAACACCGGAACCTTGCCGATGAAAAAAACCACGTTTTCCGCGACCAGGTAGTCCCCCGAGTAAATGGTGATCTTGTCGCACTTCATGTAATAGTGCCGATAACCATCGGGATAATCGCAGGTGGTGGTAATGGCGTCCTTGATGACGATTTTATGCGGCAGGATATCAATCTCGGAGCCGGTGGATATCCAAGGCGGGGCGGTCGTCTTGATGTTATAGGCTTTTCCTGTGGCCGTTTTGAGGTTGTAATCCAGGCTCTGGCACTCCACCTCCTGGCTTTCGTCCTGCCAGACCACGTGGCCTTCCGCGTGGACGTCTTGGGCCACGTTGTCGTAGCGGATGGTGTCCGCGTAAAGGTGCACCTGGTCCTGCTGGATGCTGACATTCCCCTTGCAGATAACGAGGTTTTGGTCCCGGAGGAATTGGATGGTGTCGGCCTGGATGTGCACCTGGGAATTCAGGGAAAGGGAGAGGTCGGCATGGGCTAAACACGGCCAGAAGGTCAGGCCCAAGGCCAGGAGGCCGGCCTTTCTTGGCCGGATCGAGAAAAAAGGGATTTTCATGGCGGGGAAACCCCCGGCAAGCGGGATCCGGGGCCTTCCAGCGCTTCCCTGCTTTTACGCCGGAACAAGCTGCTCCAAAAATCAAGCCGGTGGTGAAGCCAACGGATCAAGACAAGCCCTACGGCCGCCAAGGCCCCGTTGGGCAGCCACATTCCCAGGAAGGGCGAAATCATGCCCCGGGGACCGCCCTCCTGCCCATAAATGATAAAAAGCCAGTAAACGACCACTAAAACCAGTGCCAAAACGAACCCCGTAATGTAGCTGATCCGGAACATCAGCCCCAGGGGGATGCCGATGAAGGCGAAGGCTAACATGGAAAACGGGATGGAAAATTTTTTTTGGAATTCCAGCTCGTCGTAACGGGTATCCGCTTTCATGGCCTTCTCCCGTTGGATCTTCTGGGCCAAAGCGCGGATGGAAATGTTCCGGGCGTCGCCGAAATCCATGGGGCCGTTTTTCTTATGGGCGTTCAAGTCTAAAGTACAATCCTCGAACTGCATGTTGAGGAATTCACCCCGGGGTTCGGTCGGCCCCGCTTGGTCCTGTTGGAGAATACCGTCGCTTAAATCCAGCATCACATGGTAATTTTCCGGATCCTGCCTCAAAGTACCGGTCTGGGCCAGAATGATTCGATAGGGGTGGGAACTCTTGTCTAAAAACTCGACCGTAACGCCTTTCAGGATATCCCTTTTGTCATCCTTTTCCTTGGCATATAAAAGATAGCCGTCAAAATCCCCGATAAAAACCCTTTCGTGGACCTGGATAGCGGACCTTTCGGTGACGATTTGATACTGCAGCCTTAAGTAGGAGGTATTGCCCCATGGCAGGGTCCTATCCATGACCACGACCAAGATCCCGCTTAAGACGAATGAAACGCCTATCATGGGCCAGATGAGGATAGAGAGTGAGACACCGGAGGATTCCAAGGCCATGGCTTCCCGGTCCGTGCTCAACCGCCCGTAAACAATTAAAAGGGCTTTCAGGAAGGCAATGGGGATGGCAAGGACCAAATAGCTCGGCTGGATGTATAACAGCAGGCGGAGTGAGTTGACAAGCCCCGCCTGGTACACGAAAACGTAGTCGAAAAAATCCCGGATGGAATAAAGAAGGTTCAAAATTACCATCCATATTCCAAACCAGAGGAAAAAAGGCGGCCAAACCGCCTTCATGTAGTAACGCACCAAAACAGGCATCAAATGGACCTTAGGGTTTTAATCCGGCGAAACCATGATTTCGCGGCATTATTCCATGTAACCGTTAGAGTTAGTAGTAGGCCGGGCCGTCCATTCCCAGGCATTCAAACGGCTTTCACACCATGTTAGACGAATGGAGGAGGACTCAAAGGCGGGTTTTTTCAGAGGGCAGGCATATCCTGGAGATAACCACCCTTAGCCGCGACGGGAACGGCCGGCAGGCCCAATTCGTCCGCATGGGAAGCGGAGGGGGGAGCCTGGGCGGCCCCATTGGCCGCCAGGGACGGAGGAGCCATTTCGCTTCCAGGAGTTTCCAAATCGGGCGGCAGGACGGGAGGAGCCGGATTGGCGCCCGGAAGGGGCGGAGCGCCATTCTCCGCCACCGGCGGCAAACCCTGGTCCGGAGGCGCCATCGGGGGCGCCCCAGGGACAGAGGAAGTCCCAGGAGCTGCTGGTAGGGTGTTATCAGCCACCGGCGGAAGCGACATATCGGGTGAAGCCGGTGCTCCCGCCACAGGGGGCGGCAGGGTGTTATCCGCCGAAGCCGGGACACCGGGAGCCGAAGCGGGGGGAACTGGTGGTAGCGAATTATCGGCCATGGGTGGAAGTCCCATATCCGGCGAGGGGGGGGTTGGTAATGCTCCATTGGCCATGGGTGGCAAGGAGTTGTCCGGCGGGGGTAATCCGGGTGCTTCAGCCGTGGCCGGAGGAGGCAAGGCGGAAGATGAACCCGGCACGGCCGGCAAACTGTTGTCGAGGGGTGGAGGAGCAGCGGCCGTATCACCCGGCAACCCGGGTGCTGCGGCCGTAGCCGGCGGGGGCAAGGCTGCCGATGAGTCCGGCAAAGCCGGCAAGCCGTTGTCGAGGGGTGGAGGAGCGGCGGCTGTATCACCCGGTAATCCAGGCGCTGCGGCCGTGGCCGGCGGGGGCAAGGCTGCCGAGGAGTCCG
>JASHQZ010000145.1 GCA_030038835.1 candidate division FCPU426 bacterium | reverse complement strand
AAAATCCGCTTTGGTCCGGCGCGGTGCTGCTGCCGGTATTTATCCTGGTGACGTTTGTTTTTTTCAGGAGTTAGGCCGCGGGCGTAGGGTGGTCAGGCCCGGATGTCGATTCCGCCGCGCGGGGAATCGGGGGGGGCGTCTCCGGGGGCATTGGAACCCTCGGTTTGGATGGTTCCGTCGGGCAGGTAGCGGGTATTTCGACGGCCTTGCTGGGGATTTGAATTTTCCTTCCCCACGGGTTTCTTCTTAAAGGAATCGGCCAGCTGCTGGAGCCGTATGGCTTCCTCGGCCGCATGGGCCTTGGCGGCCTCGGCGGCTTTTTCCTGGGCTTCCTTGCGCGTGGCTTGTTCCAAGCCAAGGATATTCTGCAACTGGAGGTTAGGGTTGGTTTGATTGATCTTCATGGCGCCATCCACCTCCTACCATAACATAAAAACCCCTTAAAAATCCCAGGGCTGCTCCCGAAACCATCGACGCAAAGCCTTGATTTAAGGGTTTAAAGGCCCAATGCCCTTGGTATCAGGGGGAAGCCGCTGGAAAGTCCGCTTCGACAGGGTTGGCGGAATCCTGGGAAGTAAAAAACAACTTTGCCTCCCCCGCCGCGTACTGGAGGTTGGTTAAAACCTCGCCCGAATGGAAATGATAGGACGACAGGTCCACCTCCCGGGCTGAGACCTTCCAGGCGTTGTCCGTCAGTTCCAGGTCGGCCAGGTAATCCTTCAAGACCGGCTTTCCCTGGGCGTCCTTGGTTCCGTCATCCGCGGTTAAAAGAAAAACCGCGGAAAGGGAGTCGGCGGCCCAGGCCACGGGTTCGTTGAGTGTGAGGGCCGTAACGGGCGCGGCAAAGGCGGACTTGAAGAGGTTGACGCCAGCGGGTTCGGCGTAAATCCAGGCCAGGCCGGCGGGGCTGTCGGTGAGCCTGGAAAGACCCAGCAAGGGCGGGGAACCCCCGTTGTCCATGAGAACCATGAGGATTTGCTGGTCGGGGGACAGGGAGTATTGCCGCAGGTTTTGGAATTGGCGGGAATCCGGGGGGTTGGAGAGGTTGAGTTGGAGGAAGCTGTACCGAGGCCCGTCGGGGGAGTTGATGAGGGTTGTGCGGGCCACCAGGTTGAGGGTGTCGCCCAAAAGGAAATAGCCGTTGACCGCGTAGGCTTTCAGCGGGTAGAGGGTTTGCTGGGAGCGGAATTTGTCCGTGACGGTCACGGTGATGCCGGCATCCGCTGGAAGTTGCTGGGCGGGGTTGGCGGTGTTGTTGTCGATGCCCGGAAGGGTCTCGGAGATCACGGCCTTGTAATCCATGTTTTCCACCTGGCCGGGCGCGGCCCAAAGCAAGGGAAGGGGAATGAGGCAGAACAGGAAAAAGGCTGAAATGGCGCTTTGCACGGGAAGATTCTACAATAAGAAAGACCCCGAAATCCCAACTTTAGTCCATTCTTCCGCAAGGGTTTTAGACCCTTATAATCCATTGGATCAAATTCCGGGGAGCGGCCATTGGCTTTCTTAGACCGGTTGGTTTCCTCCAAGAAAACTGTATTGGGGTTTTGCTTCGGCCTCAGTCTATTGTTACACCTCCCCTTCATGGACCTGCCCCCCCAAAGTATCCACGTATGGCGGCAATGCAGCACCTTGGCCGTGGCCCGGAATTTATACGAAGAAGGCATGAACCCACTGCGGCCTCGGATCGACCAGCGCTTTGAAACCGACGGCGTCACCGGGATGCAGTTTCCCGCCTACGAATACCTTGTGGCCTTGGGCTATGAACTCTTTGGGGAGAAGAATTTTGTCCACCGTGCCATTTCTTTCCTCCTCTACCTGATGGGGGCATGGGGCATTTATGAACTCTTTCATCTTTTGTCCGGTAACGCTTGGGCCGCGGCCTTGGGAGCCTGGAGTTTTTGCTGGAGCCCGGAATTGTTCTTCTTCGGAATTTCGGCCCTCCCCGATATCCTGGCCCTTACGGGCTCCATTTGGGGGCTTACCCTTTTCATGCGGTGGTTCCAGTCGGGAGGGGCGGCTTCTTACGGATTCAGTTTGGCCGCGGCAACGCTGGGGGGCCTGGCCAAGATCCAACACCTTGTCATCGGTTTTCCCATTGCCGCAATGGTACTGACGGAAAAAGTAAAGTGTGGCCGGGCGAAGTTCGGGGCCATGGCCTTTTACGCCGTGCTCTCCGTCGGTTTGACCCTCGGATGGTACTTTTACGCGGCGCATTTAATCCACGCCAGCGGGTTGACGGACTACGACATCGGGTTCACCCCGGCCCCCGGTTTTCTTTGGGGAGCCAAGGTGGTTTGGCACAATGCGGTAAGCGAGATACCGGAATTAATTCTGAATTACGCTACCTTTACTTTCGCCTGCATTGGCGTTTATATTGGCCTTAAGGAACAAAAATGGAAGTCGCGGTGGTTTGCGCCCTTCGCCACGTGGGGGGCCGCCGTCCTGGCTTATTACTTCATTGAGTTGGGGAAAATGCAGGTCCATTCCTATTACCTCCTGCCCTTCCTTCCGCTCCTTTTGGTTTTCGCGGTTTGGGGAGGCTTGTTTCTCAAAAATTCGAAATACCGGTGGGTGTTCGTCTTCCTGCTGCTGGCCCAACCGACATTGGCTTTTTTCAGGATCGTGCCGCCGCGGTTTTGGGCTAAGGATAAGGCCGTGCCCCAGGAGTTGTACTTGGAACCCTCCCGCCGGGCGTTGGAAGAGGCTGTGCCCAACGGCCAGCTTTGCGTGGTGGGCCCGGATTCTTCCCGCACCATTTATTTTTATTTCCTGCACAAGAAAGGATTCGGCTTCAGCGAAACCTCGGATTTGGAAGCCCTCGCCAACGGCAAGCCCCGCCTCGAGGACTATATCCGGCGCGGGGCCCGATACCTCTACACGGCCGATCCCCAGCTGCCACAGTCGAAGGTATTGAGGCCCTATCTCCAAACCGAAATTTTGAGGGAAGGGACCTTCCTGGTTTTTTCATTGGCGGTTCCCCAGGGCGTCTCGCCCTAACATCCTTCCTTTCCTCAACAAGCTGGAGAGCCGCGCTCTATTCATCCTTGAAAGATGACTTTTCCCATCAAATTAACAAATTTGTATTTTTATTCAAAAATTGTATTTTTTTACTTCATTGAATCACTTTTTTGTTTGAAAACCGTTTGTTTTGGCCGATTTTACATTAGGTTTTTGTTATGGAATGGCACGA
>JASHQZ010000144.1 GCA_030038835.1 candidate division FCPU426 bacterium | reverse complement strand
TATGTTTTCCCTGTGTGTTCCGTGAACCCTTCGACTTGACTCAGGGCCCTAGGGCCCTCGAAGGGCTCTAGGGTTCAAGAGGCTTTTATTTTGAGCTTTGTTAGAGAATCTTTGAACTTAAGGAATCCGAGATGGCCCCGAGGAAAAAAAGGCTTAAAACCCAACCTTCTCCCCGAAAGGCCGGTTCCTCCAAACTTCCCCGGAAGTCCGGCAAGACCTCCCTTTCCCCGGCCAAGCTTTCGTCCAAGGACAAGCCCGTTCCCATCGGCTCGGACTGGTTCGGCTACCTGGTGGCCGCCTTTTTTGTGGTCATGGCGGGCCTTTTAGCCCTGCCCAACTACAACCTTATTTTCTACCCCGGCAACGCGTTCATCAAAAACCAAATCCAGGTATTTCCCCCAACCAATTTCTTCGCTCATCTTCCAGCAATGCCCCTGATCCTCCTGGGCTTCATCGCCCTGGTGGTTCTCTTCCGCATGCTCCCCCAGGTTCCAGAAGGGGGATTGGACATTCCGGCCCTGCCGGCCCGGATGGGTTTCTGGTTCTTCATGGCCCTGGGGGCCTACCTGCGCCTGGAAAACCCCCGCCAGCCTGTGGGTTTTTTTTGGGACGACCATTACACCATCGACTCGGACATCCGCAACATGCTGGACTTCCACAAGTTTTATTTCCTTTTCCCCGTGGGATGGCGGGAGCCCCTTTTCCCCTACCTCTCGGCTTTTCTCTGGCTTTTTGATTCCCACGCCACGGGCCAAGTGGTCGTCCTTCTGGCGGATTTCCTCATCGACATGGCGGCCCTCTGGCTTTTCTACCTGATCGGCAAGGAAATCGGGGGCCGGAGGATGGGACTGCTGCTTTTGGCCCTGGGGTCCATCTGCAAGACCATGGTCATGGTTTGCAAATTCGAATACGGAAACAACACCTGTGTCCTGGCCAGCGCGGTGGCCATGCTTTTCTTCCTGAGGCTTCTCAAAAAGCCGGACCTTAAGCATTTCGTGGAGTGGGGGGCCGCCCTGGGTTTCGGGGCCTTCGCCTATGTTCCTTTCCGTCCCTGGACCCCGGTCTTCCTGGGGGCGGCCTGGCTTTGGGTGCTCAGCGACCCCAAAAAGCGACGGTTCGATGCCTACCGCCTGGTGCTGGGGCCGGGTTTGCTCCTAGCCTGGGCCTTCCTGTTTATCTACAAAAATTCCTTCCTGCCAGAGGACAGCGGATGGGTGCGTTTTTTTTCCGGGCCTGGAGCGGTGGTGGCGGGGCTGGCCCTGGTTGCCAGTTACGTGAAGGTCTTCCTGGAGGAAAAAAAGAAGGGTTTCAGTCCATTGTTCGGCTGGGCCACGGGAGCCTTCGTGACGGCCCTGATTATGGCGCCTTTTTACCTCCATCCGCATTATTCCGAGCACGTGGCCGACATTTCCGCCTTCAGCGCTAAGTTCACCGAGCCAGGGCAGGGCTGGCGCAAGGTCTGGGAAAACACCTCCTTCACGTGGAAACTGCTGTTCGGACAGGTGGACCACGTTTCCCGCCTGCCCGCCATCGGGGACTCGCTTTACGAGTTCGGGGTGGCCGCCTGCGCCCTCCTGGGGCTGGCCTATTTCATCGCCCGCCCAGGATGGTTGCGGGCCTTTGTCGTTTCGTTGTTCTTCGTCAGCACGGTGGCGGGCATCCTCTCCAACGGGCCCCATTCCTTCCGTTACGTGATTTGCGACCTGCCCCTGCTCTTGACCGGGGCATGGGGCTTGAACCGGCTTTGGCTGGCGGCCTTGCAAGCCTTTCCGGGCCGTTGGGTCCAGGGGGTTGTGGCCTTGGCGCTCCTGGCTTTCCTGGGCTGGGAGGCGGCGGAAAACCATAAATTGACCTGGGAATGGATGGGCCAGGAAGCCCAAAACACCATTGTTTGGGATCAGGCCCGGCGGGAAATGCCGGACCACCGGGTCTACCTCGTTCAGCATGACCCGGGCTTTTACGCGGCCTGCGCCATGGAGGTGTTGGCCGACCAATCGGATCTTTTCCAAGCCTCCGACAGCAACAGCATCGACCTGACCCCCGATGAGAAGGGGAAGGACTTGGCGTTATTAGTCTATGGTAAGGATCCGGACGGCCAGAAAAAAATCGAATCCGAGTTTCCCGAGATCGTATGGAACAAAAAATCCTACTACCTGCAGGGAGACGGCGATATCCCCTACTTGTGGTGGACGGAAATTCCTTTCGACCGGATACCCACGGACGAAAAGGCCTATTTCCACATCCGGCGGGTTTCCCCCCGGACCTGGCGGCGCCGTTGCTACGGTTATTATGGGATGGGGCGCGGGCTGGTCCTTTATGAGGACCGGGTGACGCGTTGGAACGACGACCTGCCACCGCGCCAGTTCATCGACTGGAACAACTCCATGCGGGTGGAGGGCGATTGGAACGTCACCACCGCGGGTTCCTATAAACTCGTGTTGCGTACCGGCGATGTGCTTTGGTTTTTCCTGGACGGCAAAAAAGTGATGGAAGTCACCCCGGAAGGCGGCGGACGGAGGGACTGCGAGGTCCAACTGGAGAAGGGAACCCACCACGTGGAACTGGTCACGGCCTTCGTTGCCGAACACCAGGTCCCCACCGTCTATGTGACCGCGCCTGGAAGCGGAACCGGACAGCCGTTGGACGAATTGGCGGCCAGCACCGCCCCGACGGTGGAAATTCCCGCCGGCGCCGGTTCCACTACGGCCCCGGGGGCTAAATAATCATGGCTTCTTCCAAACGGAAAAAAACTGCGGCACGGGAAAAAACGAAAACGCCCCTGAAAGCGAAAGCCTACGCCGCTCCACCCCCGAAAGGGAAGGAAACCCTGGATCCCTACGTTTTCTGGGGCCTGATCCTTTCCTGGGCAATGGTTGTCCTGGCTCTTTTGTCCCTCCCCAACGCCAAGCTCCTGGTTCCGGGTTGGAGCCTCTTTTCCCGGTTGCCCTTTTATCCCCTCCTTTTGACTGGGTTTGCCGGAATGGTTTATTTTTTCAGGAAAATACC
>JASHQZ010000016.1 GCA_030038835.1 candidate division FCPU426 bacterium | reverse complement strand
CCACTGGAGGGCTTCTACCGGATCAAGGGCCATGTCCTGCGGGGAGCGGGCAAGGATTATGTTCCAAAGGACAACCAGCCCATTCCGGACGAGGACAAGGAACTCAGCTCCGTGCTGTTGAAGCTGAAAAGCCCCGAGGCGGGCTTCACCCTGGATTACACCATCAACCGGCAAGGTAAAGTGGCCACGCTGGCCTGGCCCATCGGGCGGGTCATGGCGGACCTCTTCAACCGCTTGGGATGGATGAACCGTATCCTGGTCCTTGTGGCTTACCTGGTCATGGTAGTCGCCGCCTGTTCGATCCTGGCCGCCCTTCACAACACCATGAGGGAGAGGCGCAGGGAATTCGCCATCCTGCGGGCCTTGGGCGCGAAGCGGAGCACCGTTTTCGCCTCGGTGGTGACCGAAGCCGCTTGTATCGCCGCCTTGGGGGGACTGGGGGGTTATTTGGTTTACGGACTGCTTTTCACCCTGGCGGCCGGGGTGGTACGGACCCAGACGGGCGTGGTCGTGGACCCCTTCTTTTTCCACCCGGCCCTCATTGCCGTGCCCATCGGCATGACGGTTTTAGGCGCTTTAGCTGGCGTCTTCCCGGCCTACCAAGCCTATTCCACCGACGTGGCCGGAAATTTGGAGCCCCATTCCTAAGGAGGAAGTCGCCATGAGACTTTGGCCCTTGGCTTTCTTGGCCTGGATATTTTTATTCACGGGCCCTGCGGTGCGGGGTTACGCCGGCTCCCCCGCCGATGCGCAAACGCCCGCGACGGGGTCCGCCCAGCCCGGTTTTAAGCCCAAGGCCCCCCACGGGGGCCTGCTGTTGGACGCGGGGGATGATTTCGCCCACATCGAAATGGTCTTCGATGCCTCGGAGGGGACCTTGACGGCTTACATACTGGATGGGGAGGCGGAGGAAGTGGTTCCGTTGAAACAACCCGTGATCCTGGTGCGCTTGGCCCAACCGGCTCGGACCTTAAAACTGAAGGCAGTGGTCAGTCCCTTGAGCGGGGAAAAATTAGGGGCGACATCTTCTTACTCCTTGACGGACTCTTCGTTGAAGGGCCTTTCCCGGTTAAAGGGTGCGCTGGTATCGGTGGATATCAACGGCCAGGTCTTTAAGAACCTGTCCTTCCAATTCCCGCCCGAAAAGGAATAAGATGAGGGGGTTATGAAAAAACGACCCGTTCAACTGAAATGGTCGGTGGTGGTCCTGCTGTTTTTCGTGGGCTCCCTGCCTTTCCTTGACCTGAGGGCTTTCGGGCAAGGCGCCTTTTCCGGTGGCGGCAACCCGGTCGTGTCCTACGCCACCGCCGTCCCCTCTCCCGTGGACCTGAGCACCGCCCCCGTTACGGAGTATAAGCTGGTGGACGGCCATTCGCTGGTGACCTGGAACACCCTGGCCCACTTCGAATACGACGCGCCCAGTATCGACGAGGAAATCGACGCCAGCCTGCGCCGAAAGAAGAAAAAACTCCCCATCCCCGGCTTCATCCGGCAACTCAACGGCGCGCCGGTGGCGGTGGTGGGTTTCATGATCCCCTTGGACACGAACGAGGCCGGAGACAAGGCTACCTCCTTCATCCTGGCCCGCAGCCAGGCCACCTGCTGTTACGGTATCACCCCAAAGATGAATGAATGGATCTACGTCATCATGGATAAGGGAAAACAGGCCGACGCGGTCATGGATATCCCGGTGACGGCCTTCGGCGTCCTATCGGTGGGTGAGGAAAAGAAAGCTGACACGGGCTGGAGCCTTTACCGGATGTCGTCGGATAAGGTCGCGGTTCCGCAGGTTAACTGGTAGGAGGGGGCCATGGGAGGCCGAAATGGTTTAAGCGCGGGAAAGGGCGTACTCCCCCAACCGTCCTCTGCTTCCTCCATCCCCCCGCGGGACTGGAAATACTGGTTGATGATGGTGCTGAGCCTTGTCTGGTTCGTCGTCCTGGCCAACTTCCTGCTCAAGTCCGCGGCCTCCCCCTCCATGACCCTCTGGTGGAAAGCGAGGAGCCAATCGGAGAAAGCGTCCCTCATGGCCGCGCCGGACAGGCTTTCTTCCACTGCCGCTCTCAAACCGTCCGTTCCCCTCTCCTACCCCAAGCAGGGGGATTACTACCAACTCAGCTTCGACGTCTTGGCCGGATTCCCGGCCGGGACGCCGGACATCTCCGACACCCCCTCTTCGGCCGCCCTTCCGCGGGCTTCTTCGGTGAAGACGGACGTACCCCAATCGGTCAGGGCCTTGGACGGCCGCAAAATATCCGTTGTGGGCTTCATGATCCCCATGGCCATGGACCAAGACGGCGTTTCCAGCTTCATCCTGGCCCAAAGCCGCATGACGTGCTGTTACGGCCTTGTCCCCAAGCTCAACCAGTGGATTTACGTGACCATGCAGCCGGGAAAAATGACCTCGCAGTTGATGGACGTTCCCATCACGGTTTACGGGACCTTGGGAGTGGGACAGCGGTTTGACCCGCAAAACAGGGGATGGTGCCTCTACCGGATGGTGTCGGACAAGGTGGAATTGCCGAAAAAGTTGTGGTTTTAAGGGCCGGCGATGAGGGTTTCCGGGCGCCGTTCCCCCCTCCTGCCCGGCGGGCTGGCGCTGTTTCTTTTTCCATTTTTCATTTATGGCGGCCCCCCGCCGGTTTCAACGCCCGGTCCAACCTCTCCCGCCGTCTCCCGGCCGGCCGTTTCCTACAACCTCCAAGTCAATACGCAACAACTCCCGGATCGAAACCACCCCATTCTCAGCCATCTCACTTTTACCGGGGACGGAAAGCCGGTTTGGCAAATCCGGGAAAATGCCCCCCTTGGGAAAACGGTACTGATCCACGATACGGGAAGATGTTTTTGCGAAGTGGACTATCCCGGGGCCCCCGAGATAAGGGTTTATTCCAAAAGCGGCAGGAGACTTTGGGTCCAAAAGGGCCGTCTATTGGCCGTCTCCTTCGACGGGAATTTCATGGCCTTCCAAAACACGGAAACGGCGGAGGAAGGAGAGCGGGTGTCCGTCCAAACGATCAACCCCCTGGACCACAGGATCTATCGTTTCACAATCGACCACCGTTTCAACGTCAAGGCCGTGGCCCTGGATGGAAGGGCGCTTCTGATTGGCGGTGATGAAAACAGTTCGGCGGGGGTTATGTATGGCCTGGTGGATGAGGCCGGCCGGGTGATCTGGGTGCAAAAAGGCCGCGGAATTTTTTGGGGCCTGAAAAACCACGGGAAGTGGGTAGTTTTTTACAGGGGCAAGGAAAAATCCGTGGAATTCGTTGATTTTAAAACTGGCCGGTGGCTGGACGAAATGCCCCGTTGGAAATTCGATTCGCTTTTCAACCCGCCGCCCAAGGGAACGGCCCCCCGAAAAAACCTGCCCTAGGGCGGGACGGACGGCGGGTCAAAACCGGCCATTGGAACCTTTCAAGGCCGTTTAGTTCCAACCTTGGGTATAATCGCTTCGTTCGAATAAGCGGTCCTTCCAAAATGAGTGTGGTATATGAAAAAATTCCCTCAAAAAAGATGGTGGCTCCTCCTGCCCCTGCTGGTGGTGGGACTGGGGCTTTATGGCTCCTTGAGGCCCAAGAAAACCGAGGCCCGTTACTACACCCTCCAGGTCACGAAGGACAACATCCAATCCAACGTCCTTTCCACGGGGGTGGCCCAGCCCCAAGACCGCGTGGAAATCAAGCCGCCGGTGGCGGGAAGGATAGAACAGGTCCTGGTGAGGGAAGGCCAGTTCCTGAGCAAGGGCCAGGTCCTGGCCTATATGAGCAGCGCCGAAAGGGCGTTGCTTTTGGACACGGCCCGGGCCCAGAACAAGGATGAGGTTCCCTACTGGGAAACCCTTTATAAACCCATTCCCATCGTGGCGCCCCTGGACGGCATACTGATCAAAAGGAGCGCCGAGCCCGGCCAGACGGTTTCCGTGGGCGACGCCATGCTGGTCATGTCCAACCACTTGATCGTGAACGCCCAAGTGGACGAGACGGATCTGGGCCGCATCCAGGTGGGACAGCCTGCGGTGATCACGCTGGACGCTTATCCCGACATGCCCATTGACGCCGTCGTGGACCGGATCGCCTATGAGGCCCAGACCGTGAACAACGTCACCGTTTACAACGTGGACGTCCTTCCGAAGAAAGTCCCGCCGGTCATGCGCAGCGGCATGACCGCCAACGTCAATTTCATCACCGCCCAAAAAACCGGGGTGTTGGTCCTGCCTTTTGAAAGTATCCTCCGCGACAACGGCCGGTCCTCGGTTTTAGTGCCCGACCCCCGGGACCCCCGGAAGGTGGTGTCCAAGGAGATTCAAACGGGCCTCTCGGACGGGCAAAAGGTTGAGGTGGTTTCGGGCTTGAAGGAAGGCGACGTGGTGAAGGTGGCCATGGTGGACCTGGGCGATGGGCCCGATCCCATCCCCCCCTGGGACCGCAAGGCCAAGAAATAAAACCCCCATGATCGAGATTTCCAACCTCACCAAAACCTACGCCATGGGCAAGGCCAAGGTGGAAGCCCTGCGGGGCGTTTCCCTTTCCATCGGGGAAGGCGAATTCGTGGCCATCATGGGTTTCTCCGGTTCGGGCAAATCCACCCTGCTTCACATCCTGGGCCTCCTGGACAAGCCCGACTCGGGTTCCTACCGCCTCATGGGCCGGGAGGTGTCCCGCCTGGGCGGGGACGAATTGGCGGCCATCCGCAGCCGTACGATCGGTTTCGTCTTCCAGCAGTTCCACCTTCTGGCCCGCACCACCGCGCTGGAAAACGCCGCCCTGCCCCTTCTTTACCTCGACGGACCTCGCCCCAGGGAGCTTCCCGGGCAGTTACTGAGGGAAGTGGGACTGGCGGCCCGGGTCACCCACAAACCCAACGAGCTTTCCGGAGGCCAACAGCAACGGGTGGCCCTGGCGCGGTCCCTGGTCAACCAGCCCCGGATCATACTGGCCGACGAGCCCACCGGCAATTTGGACACCCAAAGTTCCCTGGAAATATTGGGCTTGCTCCAGAAGCTCAACCGCAGGGGCATCACAGTGATCCTGGTCACCCATGAATGGAGCATCGCCCGGCGGGCCCGCCGGATTATCCATATCAAGGACGGCCGCATCGACTCGGACCGGCGGCTGCGGGCTTGGAAAAAAACGGGAAGCCGCGGCGGGGAAGTCGCGGCCGTCCCTCAGGCTCCCGGGGAGGCCCTTCCCAGCTTCCGCCAGTTGGGGGAATATTTCCAACAGGCTTTCCGCTCCCTCTGGGCCAACAAGCTGCGCACCGGGCTGTCCATCCTGGGGATCCTGATCGGGGTTTGGGCCTGTATCATCGTGATGGCGGTGGGCGCCGGGACAAAGATCTCCGCCGAAAAAGCCATCGCCTCCCTGGGATCCAACGTCATCCAGCTGCAGCCGGGCACCCGCACCATTGGGGGGGTGTCCTTGGGATGGTGGGACCCCATGACGCGCTTGACCCTGGCCGACTACGAGGACATCGGGCGCCTCATCCCCGGCGTCAAGCGCACCGCGCCCGAGATCTGGGGGAAAGTCCAGGTGACCTACGGAGACAAGAACTGGAGCACCTACCTGGTCGGGACTTCCCCCAACTTCGCCCCCATGAAAGCCTTTATCCCCACGGCCGGGAGCTTTTTCACCGACGAAGACCTGGTCCAACGGAATAAGGTGGCCGTCCTGGGCATGACCGACGTGCGCCAGCTCTTCGGGGACAAGAACCCCGTCGGTGCCATCATCAAGATCAACAAGATCAGCTTCCAAGTTATCGGCGTCTACCCCGAAAAAGGCGCCACCACCTGGTGGGATTCGGACGACATGATCCTGGTGCCGGTCACCACTGCCATGTACCGGGTGCTGGGCCAGGCTTTCATCGGCTCGGTCGACATCGAGGCCGCCCGGGCGGACCTTCTCCCCGGCATGGGGGATTCGGTCAAGAGCCTCATGCTCCAGCGCCACCATATCCCCGCGACCCAGGAATCGGCCTTCCGGATCATCGCCATGTCGGATTACCAGGACGCGATGTCAGCCTTCGGGAACGTCCTGAGCTACTCCCTTTTTGGGGTGGCCGTGATTTCGCTTTTCGTGGGGGGCGTGGGGATCATGAATATCATGCTGGTCTCCGTGACCGAAAGGACCCGGGAGATCGGCTTGAGGAAGGCCATCGGCGCCAAACGGCGGGACATCCTGTTTCAGTTCCTCATCGAGTCCGTCATGGTGAGCCTGGCCGGCGGCCTGCTGGGAATGGCCCTGGGATGGATCATGGCGGTGGTTGGAAGCCGCATTTTCAACTGGGAAATGCCGGTGACGTTCTTCGCGGTCATGCTGGGTTTCCTGTTTTCGGTGGGAGTCGGTGTCCTGGCGGGTTTTTGGCCCGCTTTACGGGCCTCCCGGCTGAACCCCATCGACGCCTTGAGGTTCGAGTAGGATCGGCCGCCGCTAAAAATAAAAGGGCTGTTCCCTGTCGGGAACAGCCCATAGGTTGGTTTAAACAGCCCCGGGTGGATCAGCCGTTTTTGGCTGAATCCGCCGGCTTGGTTTCCGGCTTCGCCGAAGCGACTCCGGACAGGTCGGACGGCAAGGCGGAGGTTGCCGGCGAAACCGGCGTGGAAGCGGTTGGTTGCGGGGCCTCGTCCCCATTGGCGGCTTTCTTGAATTCGCGTAACGCGCCGCCCATGGCCTTGGCGATGTCGGTGATCTTGTTGGGTCCAAACAGCAAAAGCGCGATCGCAAGGATCAGCAGCAATTCCTCAAAACGGCCCATGACTTAACTCCTTAATAAAACAAAAACTTTCCCGGAATTCCTAACCCGGCCGAGTCAAAACCAACGAGGTAAGAATCCTCAAGGTTTACTGCCGAAACCAGGGTAATAACGCCCGGTCCCTTAGGTCGGGAAATCTTGAACCTTTACAACAAGATTTCACG
>JASHQZ010000143.1 GCA_030038835.1 candidate division FCPU426 bacterium | reverse complement strand
ATGGGCGCCTGGCAGGCCGGGGCCTTCGCGGTCTTGAGCGTGAGCGCCTATTACCTATTGAAGAACAAAAACCGGAACTTCGCTCAAGCCTCCCTCAAGATCGCCCTCACCGTGGCGGCCACGGCCTCGCTTTTGCAGCTGGCCTCCGGCCATGAAAGCGCCAAGGTGGTCAGCCAAACCCAACCCGCCAAGCTGGCCGCCTACGAGGGCCATTACGAGACCGCCCCGGCCGGGATGTACCTCATGGGTTGGGTCGATGAGAAAAGCCAGCAAACCCATGGGGTGGCCGTGCCCGGCCTTTTAAGTTGGCTGGTCACGGGCAAAACCGACGCGCCGGTCACGGGCCTCAACGCCTTTGCGCCCGACAGGCGGCCGCCGGTGAACTTCGTGTTCCAGACCTACCACGCCATGGTGGGGATCGGCATGGCCCTGATCGCCATCGCCTGGGGGGGAATCCTTCTTTGGTGGCGGGGCAGGCTTTTCGAAAACCGCTGGTACCTGCGCCTGCTCGCCTGGTCGGTGCTGCTGCCCCAGGCCGCCAACCAGCTGGGCTGGTTCTCCGCCGAGGTGGGCCGCCAACCCTACGTGGTCTACAACCTCCTGAGGACCTCGGACGCGCTTTCCAAGACCGTGAGGCCCGGTGAAATCCTGGCCTCGATCATCCTCTTCGGGCTCCTCTATCTCCTTTTGTTCATCCTCTTTATTTATTTGCTCAACGATAAGATCCAACACGGCCTTCATTTGAAAGTGGAGCGGGGGCACCGGGCATGAGCAACTTCTGGCCGACGCTTTGGTTCATTTTGGTGGGGGTCCTATTTTCCGGCTACGCCATCCTGGACGGTTTCGACCTGGGCGTGGGCGCGCTCCATCTTTTCGTGCGGAAGGACGGGGAGCGCCGCGTTTTCCTCAACGCCATCGGGCCCATTTGGGACGGGAACGAAGTGTGGCTGGTGACCGGCGGCGGCGCCCTCTTCGCGGCCTTCCCGGAAGTCTACGCCACGGTGTTTTCCGGCTTCTACCTGGCCTTCATGCTGCTCTTAGTGGCGCTCATCTTCCGCGCGGTGGCCATCGAGTTTAGGAGCAAGCAGCGCATGAAGTGGTGGCGGGACTTTTGGGACGCGAGTTTTTCGGCCAGCAGCATCGCCTCCTCGGTCCTGATCGGCGTGGCCCTGGGCAATATCGCCTGGGGCGTCCCCCTGGCCCCCGACCACGAATACGCGGGCGATCTCCTTAGGATCTGGAAGCCCTATCCGCTCCTTTTAGGCGTGACGACCCTTTCCCTTTTCATGATGCACGGCTCCATCTACCTGGTCCTGAAAACCGAGGGGCCCTTGCAGAAAAAACTCAAGGGATGGGTGAGGCACACCCTGGTCTTCTTCATCCTTTGCTACGCCTTCACCACCCTGGCCACCCTGCTTTTCGTGCCCCACATGCTCGTGACCATCCAAAAATACCCCGTGCTTTTCGCCGTGCCGGCCTTGAGCGTGCTTTCCATCGCCAATATCCCGCGCAACATCAGCGGAGGGCGCGGTTTCGGCGCCTTTCTTTCCTCCGGCGCGGCTTTGGTAACGCTCATGGCCCTTTTCGGCATCGGCATGTACCCGGACCTGGTTTACTCCACCCCCTCGCCGGAAAACAGCCTGACCCTCCTCAACGCGGCCTCGTCCCCCAAGACGCTCAAGGTCATGACGGTGATCGCGGCCGTCGGCATGCCGCTGGTGCTTTCCTACACCGCCAGCGTTTATTGGATCTTCCGGGGCAAGGTGAAACTGGACGCCCACAGCTATTAAAGGCAGTCGTCGGCTTTCCGTTGTTCGCCGTCAGGGAGGTTTTCAAAAACAACAAATTTGTCTTGGGTTTACCGGAAGTTACGGACGACCGGGGACGGACATCCGCCGACCGCCGTTTGTCAAGGGTTTCTGAAAAACCTTCCAAGAGTGTTAGGAAAAAATTTTCCCGCGCCCGTGCAAAAAATTTTTTGCGGCCCGGAAATAATTTGAAAAATTTTTGGGACGGTGGTAAAAAGCTTGGAACCGAAAGCCTTTCCACGCCGGAAAATTTCTTCGCTTCCACGCCAAAATTTCCTTGACTTAAGCCAAAAAAGATTTAAAAGGGGTAAAGCAAGTTCGCTTCTCAAAACTTAAACCACTCCCCCAAAATTTTTTCGTGATCGATGGATGTTCCGATAAACGAAAAAATTTTTTTCGTCTCTAGGCCCATTGAATGAAGTGGTTTTGTGGATTCTTGTGGATATGTTGTGCACGGCATCCTCAGGAAGCCCAAAAAGGGGGGAACTGGAAAGACTTTTGCTCCGGTTGTGAGAGCGGCATCTTGGAGCCGGTTCGGGGGCGGTTTCAAGAAGGTAAATTTTTCCTTAATTTTGAAGCTGTTTCGGGTTGAAGAAAATACAAGGTTATCCACAAACCTATTCACAGGTGTGAATAACCTCAAAAAAGTTTTTACGAAAATCGATGTAAAAAGCTTGCAAATTCCCTTGGGGATAAACAGGGGATAATTTCGGACCGATTTCAAATAGCCCTTATTTTAAAGGGTCTTCACGCGTTTCTTATCCTTTGGAGGTTTGTGGATGAGCGTTTCCGCTGATTTGTGGGACCGTTGCCTCGAAAACCTCAAAAAGGATCTCAACCGACAGAGCTTTGAGACCTGGTTTAAGCCCACCAAAGCCTCCCTTTCCGAAAACAACACCCTTAAGGTCCAGGTTCCCAATGAGTTCTTCCGTGATTGGATCCGGGACCATTATCAACCCCAAATCCAAAAAGCCCTCAAAACCCTCCACCCCGAGCAATTGGAGATCCAGTTCGAGGTGGAGCCCACCGCTCTCAAGCCGGAAAGCTCCATAGCCCCGCCAGCCGCCAACGGCTCCAAGGCCAGTTTGGAAGTGGTTGAAAAGCCGCGCTTGACCATGCCCACTCCCTCCAAATCCCCCGGGGATTCGGAATTCATCCTGAATTCCAAGTTCAACTTTGAGAGCTTTGTGGTGGGAAACAGCAACCGGTTTGCCCACGCGGCCTGCCTAGCGGTTGCGGAATCGCCGGCCCGCTCCTACAACCCCTTGTTTATCTATGGGGGGGTGGGGCTGGGAAAAACCCACCTGCTGCAGGCCATCGGCAATTTCGTGGTGGAACAGAACCCCAATATCAAGGTTCTTTATATTTCCTCGGAAAAATTCATGAACGATTTCATCCAGGCCATCCAAGCGGGCCGCCAGCAGGACTTCCGCAATAAATACCGCACGGTGGACGTGCTTTTGATCGACGATATCCAATTCTGGGAAGGCAAGGAAGCCACCCAGGAGGAGTTCTTCCACACCTTCAACGTGCTTTACGAGGCCCAAAAACAAATCGTGGCCACCTCCGACAGCCATCCCAAGGAAATCAAGCTGGAGGAACGCCTTAAGAACCGCTTCGAGATGGGGCTTATCACCGACATCCAGGAACCCGACCTCGAAACCCGCATCGCCATCCTGCGCAAGAAAGCCGAGAGCGAGGGCATTTTGGTGCCGAATGAAGTGACCGCCTTCATCGCCAACCACGCCAAGGCCAATATCCGGGAGCTGGAGGGATCGATGCTTCGGGTGATTGCCTTCGCCTCCCTGACCCGCCAGGAAATAACCCTGGACATGGTCAAGGAAGTGCTGAAAGACTCCCTTCCCAACGAGGAGCGGCGCATTTCGGTGGACGCCATCCAACGGGTGGTGGCCGAGCGCTACAATTGCAAATACTCGGACATGAAGTCCAAGAAGCGCACCAAGCAGATCGCCTTTCCCCGCCAGATCGCCATGTACCTCTCCCGTGAGCTGACCGCCCATTCCTTGAGCGAAATCGGCGCGGCTTTCGGCGGCAAGGACCACACCACCATCATCCATGCCTACGAGAAGATCGAAGAACTCCTCACCTCGGATATCACCCTTTTATCCGAGGTCAACAGCCTCAAGAAGCAGCTCACCGAAGGCAATTACTCCCTCTAAATCCGGTGCACGGCCCGCAAGTTTACAGCCGACAGCCAAGTTGGATCTCTTCCCTTTAAACCGTCAACCGTCGTCTGTGAACTGGTTTTTCCACAAAGTTCTGGATATGTGGATGAAAAACAGGGGAACGACTCTTTATCCACGAAAACTTTGACAGCGGACTGGATAATCCGGGGATAACCGATTGAAAAAGGCAAAAGGGTTGCGGGCTTGTGGATTTGCCTTATAATACCCCCAATTTACTCCCAACTTTGAAGGCCTGTTTCACCGTTGATTTAAAAGCAAAAACAGAAGTCAGTCCACATTTCCTCAAAGCCAACTACTACTTCTCTTTTTAATTTAAAATCCTTTAAAGTAAAAGCCGTTAATCCACCAGGCAGGAGTTTCCACATGAAAGTGGTCTTAACCCGCGGGGATCTTCTAAAGGGCATCTCAACCGTTCAAAGCGCAGTGGCCTCGAAGAACACCATGCCCATCCTGGCGAATGTTTTATTGGAAGCAAGGGAAAAGAAGTTGGAATTAGTGGCCACGGATTTGGATATGGGAATTCGTTGCAGCGTTCAGGCGGAGGTCGTGGACAAGGGGAGCATCACCATCAACGCGAAAAAGCTTTCCGATATCGTGAGGGAACTGCCGGAAGCCTCGGTTGATTTGGAGATAGATGACAGCCACAAAATGGTTTTAATTTGCCAAAAATCAAGTTTTAAAATCCACGGCCTTCCCAAGGATGATTTTCCCATCCTTCCTGAAGTCAAAAAGGACAAGGTTTTCAGGGTTAAGGGGTCCTTAATCCAGGAAATGATCCATAAAAGCATCTTTGCCGTTTCCACCGACGAGACCCGTTATGTCTTGAACGGGGTTTATTTCCAGGCCGAAGGCGGAAAGTTGAGGATGGTTGCCACCGATGGCCACCGTTTAGCCTTCATCCAGAAGAAACTGGAAGGAAAAACGGAAGAGAAATGCAGCGTTATCATTCCCACGAAAACTTTGAATGAACTTTCAAAGGCTGTTTCGGACGTGGGAAAGGGGAAAGAAGACGAAATTACCGTGGAAATCACCGCCACCGACAACCAGATCAAGTTCGTGGTGGATGGGGTGGAAATCGTCTCCCGGCTCATCGAGGGACAGTTTCCCAATTACGAGCAGGTCATCCCCAAGGAATCGGACAAAAAACTGGAGGCCTCCACGGCCGACCTGTCCGCGGCCACCCGCCGGGTCGCCATCCTGACCTCTGAAAAGTCCAATTCCATCCGTTACCAGGTCAAGGGAAACAAACTCACCATTTCCTCCAAGACACCCGATATGGGCGAGGCCAAGGAGGAAATGGACGTCAACTACAAGGGCGAGGAGATCAGCATCGCCTATAACGCCAAATACGTGTTGGATGTGCTTAAAAACGTGGGCACGGAGGCTGTGAACATTGAACTGACCCAGCCGTTGAGCCCCGGCATCATCCGCCCCAAGGGGGATTCGGACTATCTTTGCGTGATCATGCCCATGCGCGTCTAAAAAGGTTAATTTTGAATTGGGGCAAGGGCTTGGATTTCCTGGGGATGGAAAGTCCGAGCTTTTCCATTTGTGCCAGGTTCATCCGATATCAACTTTGAAGCCCTTGACGGGAAGCCTATAATCCCCCTATGGCTTTTAAGGTTTCCGCGGCAAAAACCCCCTCGCTTTCCCAGCTGCTCCAAAGCCTCAGATCCCGTGAGGACCTTAAGGACCGCATCCAGCACGTGGAAAGCATCGCGGCGCAGCCCGCGCGGTTCCACGCCTGGCCCAAAACCCTCATGCCGGAGCTCATCCGGGTCCTTGAAAAATCCGGCTTCCAGGCGCTTTGGGCCCACCAGGCCCACGCGGTGGAGGCGCTCCACCACGGCGCCCACGCGGCGGTCACCACTCCCACGGCCTCGGGCAAGACGCTTTGTTTTAACCTGCCCGTGTTCCAGTCCATCCTTCAAAACCCCCCTTCCCGGGCCCTTTATCTTTACCCCATGAAGGCCCTGGCCCAGGATCAGTTGAAATCACTCCAAGTATGGATGGGACGGTTCCAATCCGCCAAACTCCCGCCCTTCTCCGCCGAAATCTACGACGGCGATACCGCCACCGGCGCCCGGGCGAAAATCCGCAAGCATCCACCCCATATCCTCTTTTCCAACCCGGACATGCTGCATTTGGGAATCCTGGCCTACCACGACGGCTGGGTGGAGTTTTTCAGGAACCTCAAGTACGTGGTGGTGGACGAGGCCCACAGCTACCGGGGCATATTCGGCTCCCACGTGGCGCACGTGATCAGGCGGCTTCGGCGCGTCTGCCACCTTTACGGCTCCGACCCGCAGTTCATCACCTGCTCGGCCACCTTGGGCAACCCGGGTGAGTTCCTCAACCGGCTCACGGGATTGGACTTCGAGATTATTTCGGAGACCGGCGCGCCGCAAAACGAAAAGACCTTCGTGCTTTGGAACCCGGACGCAACCTCGCCCTACACGGAGGCCGTGACGCTGCTCATCGAATGCCTCAAGGCCGGCCTGAAGACCATCGTCTTCACCAAAGCCCGGAAGATCACGGAGCTCATCAGCCTCTGGGTAACCCAGGCGAGGCCCGAATGGGCGTCCCAGATCAAAAGTTACCGGGCGGGGTATCTCCCCGAGGAGCGGCGGCAGATCGAGGCGAAACTCTTCAAGGATGAACTCAAGGCCGTCATTTCCACCTCGGCCCTGGAGGTGGGCATCGACGTCGGGGGCCTGGATGCCTGCATCCTAGTGGGCTATCCCGGCACCATGATCTCCACCTGGCAGCGCTCGGGACGCGTGGGCCGGGGCGGGGCCCCCTCGGTGGTCTTCCTCGTGGCCATGGCCGACGCCATGGACCAATTTTGGATGAAGCACCCCCACAAATTTTTCACCCTGAAGCCCGAATCCCTCATGGTGGGCTTTGAGAATGAGAATATCGCCCGGGCGCACCTTCGCTGCGCGGCTGCGGAAATTCCCCTGGGCCTTTCCGACAAGGCCTTCTATGGGGAGCTCTTGAAGGAATTGCTTCCCGCCCTGGTCAAGGACGGCGGCGTTTTGGAGGCGGCCAGCGGCGAAAAATGGCTGGTCACCGACAAGAACCCCCAGCGGGGCATCAGCATCCGCGACATGGGCGAGGGTTACCAGATCATCACCCAGGAAACCGGGGAGCTCATCGGCACCATTGACGGCCACCGGGCCTTCCGCGACTGCCATCCGGGCGCGGTTTACCTGCACCAAGGTGTGCAATACGTCGTCAAGGACTTCCAGTGGGAGCAGCACAAGATATTGGTATCCGACGAGCCGGTGGATTACTACACCCAGGTTAATTACGAAGAGGAGACGGAGATCCTGGAGGAGTTGAAACGACGCCCCTTGGGCGATGTGAAATCCCAATCCCATATCCGCTGGGGAAGGGTCAAGATCACCCAGCGGTTCATTAATTATGAAATCCACCGTATCGCCGACCGTTCCCTGGTGGCCACTTACCCCTTGACCTTGCCGCCCCTTATGTTCGAAACCCGATCGCTCTGGATGATCCTGCCGGACTATCTCCAGCGCAACATGTCCAACCGCGACGCCAAGATCCACTTCATGGGCGGCCTGCACGCGGCCGAGCACGGCACCATCTCCATGATGCCCCTGTACGTGGTCTGCGACCGGTGGGACCTGGGCGGCATTTCCACGCCGGCCCATCCCCAGGTGCCCCAGCCCGTCATCTTCGTTTACGACGGCTATCCCGGAGGCGTGGGCCTCTCCGAGCGGGCCTATGAGACTATGGAGGAGCTTTTAACCACCACCTTCGAGATGATCCGCGACTGCGAATGCGAGGAAGGCTGCCCCTCTTGCGTGCAGAGCCCCAAGTGCGGCAGCGGCAACCACCCGCTGGACAAGCGTGGCGCGCTTCTCATCCTGGGGCATATCCTGGGCCGGGAGGATTTCAAGCCCGCCCGTTCCAAAGGCTCCATTTCAGTTTTGCCTATGACTTCAACTCCTGACCTCCCACTTGCCCTGAGGGAAAGCAGCGGGTTGAACGGGCTCCTCATGACACCCTTGGAAGAGCCAGAAGCGCCGAAGGGGGTCGAAGTGCCCCATCCCGGCCTCGAACTCTCCCAGCCTCCTCCCCCCGAAAAAACCGGCCCCGTTGTTTTCGACATCGAGACCCAGTTCCTCTCCAACGAAATCCAGGGCGGCTGGTCCAACCTGCCGGGCATGAAGCTTTCCTGCGCGGTGCTTTACGACGTTAACCAGGATAAGTACTACACTTATTTGGAGGACAACGTGGCGGACCTCATCACCCACTTAAAAGCCGCCAGCCGGGTGATCGGTTTCAACACCCTGCGCTTCGACTACGGCGTGCTTCAAGGTTATACTTCGTTCAAGCTTCAAAGTCTTCCGTCGTTAGATCTTATGGCGGACCTTCAAAAGAAGCTCAACCACCGGCTTTCCCTGGCCCATTTGGCCCAGCATACCCTGGGCGGGGCTGAAAAAAGTGCGGACGGCCTTTTGGCGGTCAAATGGTGGCGGGAGGGAAAATACCAGAGGGTCATTGATTACTGCCGCCAGGACGTAAAACTGACCCACGACCTGTGGAAGTTCGGCAGGGAAAAGGGCTATGTGTTGTTCAAGCACAAGCCCTCGGAAGAAATCGTGAAATGCCCCGTAAGTTGGTAAAATCGTTACAAAAGTTTTCTTGGACACGGGGTCTAGCGTTAATATGGATTCATCTTGTAACCTACTGATGTTTGCATTATTGAGTTACGCCAAACGCTTTTCCAGATATAGCGTTTGGCGTAACCGTAATCAGTTAGGATATGGCCTTTAGCTAAAAATCGAGAAGGTATCGTCATGGAAAACACCCGGATCCTCCAAATCATCAAGGATTTTTCCTCTCCCCTGGCCGAGAGGCGCGAGGAAGCCATCAGCGCCATTATCGCCCGTCGGGAAGAGGCCGTCCCCGAACTCCTTCAAATCCTGGAAAAGGTCAAGGACGTTCCGGTGGGCGCGGCGGTGACTTTGAACGACTGGTCCTGGTTTTTGGCCGCCTACCTTCTGGCCCAATTCCGGGAGAAAAAAGCCCTGCCCATCCTCCTGGAGCAGTTTTCCATGCCGCCCGAACATGTGGACCGGATCTTCAAGGACATCCTGGTGGAGGATCTGCCCCGGCTTTTAGCCACCTTCACCTATGACGACCCGGCCCCCTTGAGGGCCTTGACCGAGAACGAGGCTGCCCATGACGCAGTGCGTGCCTCGGCGTTGTGGGGCTACACCATCCTGGCTTCGGTGGGCGCCGTGCCCCGGCAAGAGGTGGCGGACTATTATGCCCAACTCTTCCAGGGCAAGATCGCCCGGCGTCCCTCCTATCTTTGGACTTCCCTGGTGGCCGGCTGCGCAGCGCTTCACGTTAAGAACCTCCGCCGGGAGATCCTGCGAGCCTATGAGGAAGAACTTTTAGACGCGGGGGCCTATTCCATGAAGGATGTTTTAGGCGAATGGAGCCTGACACCCGAGGAGAGCCTCAAGCGCCTGGCCCAGGAAAGCGGCGGCCTCGTGAAGGACGTCTGGGAAGAGATGGAATTCTGGCCCTGGGAAGAGGAAGCGGGCCAACAGGCGCCCGAGGAATAACAACTCCGAACCGCCTATTCTTTGACTTCGAACTTTTCCACCAAAATCCGTTCCACGGACTTCACCATCAAGGAAAAATGGGCCGCGTCGAGGGGCTTGACCACGTAAAGGTCGGCCCTGCCGTCCCGGGCTTTTTCGGCGTCCGTGTCGTCCTTGGATCCGGTCAGGATCACCACCGGAACGGGAGTGAAGGCCGGGTTCCGCCGGATTTCCCGCAGGACCTCCCATCCGTCCTTCTTCGGCAGGTTCAAGTCCAGAAGGATCAGGTCCGGGTGCAGGCTGTTGGCGAAATCCGCCTGGCGGTGGAGGTAATCCAGAGCTTTTAAACCGTCCTCGGCCACGACGAAACTCATCGGCAGCCAGGAATGCTTGAGCGCTTCCTTGATGAAGTGGGCGTCCGTGGCGTTATCCTCCACGATGAGAATCTGGACCGGCCTGAGCAAGACACGGGTTCTGGCGAGCATGACTCCCTCCTTGGGTGTAGAAAAGTAAACGGGTTCTCATCCTAGAAACCTTCGAAGTCGGGAGTAAAGGGGGGAAGGGCAAAAATAGATTAAAAAGGTTTTCCCTGCAAACGATTTGAAGCCGTTATCCGGAAAGCCGGGAGAGACGTTTTAAATCCGCGGGATCGAGGCTAAAATCAAAAATTTCCAAGTTCTCCTTGAGATGTTTTTCGCTTGCCGCCTTGGGGATGGCCGCCACGCCTTCCTGTTGCACCAGCCAGCGCAGGGCAACTTGGGCCGGCGTCTTGCCGTGTTTCCTTCCTGTTTCCATCAGCTCCGGGTGGCTTAAAAAACTTCCCCGGCCCAGGGGCGTGTAGGCGCAAACCACGATCTTTTCCTTGCCGGCGAGGGCGAGGAGCGGATCCTGGTTCTCGGGAAGGCTATAAGGCACTTGGTCGCAAACGACGGGAACGTCGGCTATCGAAAGCGATTGCCCCAGGAGTTCCGCCGAAAAGTTGCTCACGCCGATGCCGAGGGCTTTGCCGTCCTTGGCCGTTTGACAGAGGGCTCCGAGGGTTTCCTCCAAGGGCACGGCGGAATTGGGCCAGTGGATGAGGAGCAGGTCCACATAGTCCGTTTTGAGGCGTTTCAAGGAAGCCTCGGCGGCGGCGATGAAATCCTTGGCGCGGTGGTGGCTGGTCCAAACCTTGGTGGTGAGGAAAAGGTCGCGCCGTGGAAGTCCCGATTGCGCGATACCCCTGGCGATCTCCTCTTCGTTGCCGTACATCTCGGCCGTGTCAATGTGCCGGTACCCCAACCCCAAAGCCCGCTTTACCGCCGAAGCACAGGCGGAGCCGCGAAGGTCCCAGGTGCCAAGCCCCAGGGCGGGCATGGACCGGCCGTTTAAAAGGGGCAGTTGGATCATGGACGCTCTTCCTTAAAACAAGAATCCCCTCCCGGTTGCCCGGAAGGGGATTAAGATTCCGCCGTTCACTTTGGGGAATCTCAGCGGCTGTAAAGCCCCACCAGCTTGGCCTCGGCCAGCTTGTTGGCGTTGATGTAAAAGCCCACCATGGCCGCCGTGGCGTCTGCGGTCAGGCCCAGGGTCTTCACCTTCAGGGCGTACACCTTGAAGATGTAGTGGTGCGGTTTTCCCGGGGGCGGGCAGGGGCCGCCGTAGCCGGGCTTGCCGAAGTCCGTCCGCGATTGGATGAGCCCGGGGATGGTAGCGTCGTCCGCCTTGAAGCCCTTGGGCAGGCTGGTCACGTCGGCGGGGATGTCAAAGACCACCCAATGCCACCAGCCGCTTCCGGTGGGCGCGTCCGGGTCGTAGCAGGTCAAGGCGTAGCTCAGGGTGCCCTCCGGCCCCTTGCTCCAGCTTAAGGCCGGCGAAAGGTTGCCCCCCTTGCAGCCGAAACTGTCGAAAACTTGCTCGTCGGATATGGTGGCGCCGTTTTTTACGTCCGGGCTGGCCAATTCCATGGCGAAGAGCGCTGAAGCCGCCCAAGCGGCCATCCCGACGACTAAAACCTGGATCCAATTTTTTTTCATGAATACCTCCCAACGATTTTCAAATAAGCGGAATCATAAAAGCCTGTAGGCCTAAAAAGCCAGACCCATCCTTCGTTTTTGGGAGGGTTGGGGGCATTCTTCCAAGTGGCATTGAGGCATCCCACCCTTTATACTCAGGCCATGGCCCCCCAAAGCAGGCATTCCGTCACCATCGAACTTCCCATCATGTCCTTTGAGACGGACTACCAGGGCATCGTCAACAATACCGAATTCATCCGTTTCCTGGAGAGGGTTCGTTACGCGCTTTCCAAAAAACTCGGGTTTTCCTTCAAGCAGGTGCGCTCGGCCAAGCTTTGGACCGTGATGGCCCATGTGGAGATCAATTACATCTCGCCCGGCCGGTTTGAGGACGTCATGCTGGGGACGGGGTGGGTGGAAAAAGTTGGGCGAACCTCTTTGACACTCGGTTATGAGTTCAAGCTCAAGGGCGCGAAACGCCTGATCGCCGACGCCAGACAGGTGCTGGTTTTCGTGGACCAGGAGCTCAAACCCACGCCCATTCCACCTTCGATCCTCAAAAAGCTTTGAAAAAACCCCGGCGGGCACCCTTGTAAACTGCACGTTTAAGGGGTATTTTAGCCGTCTGCCTCCCGATACCCAGGTTCATCGTTAAAATTTACAATTGTAAATCAGGTTTAAGGATATTTATGCCAGCCAGGATGAGCGCCAGCGGCCTTCAAGAGCAGTTGATGGCTTTAAACAAGATCGGGATCGCCCTCTCGAAGGAACAGGACCTTAACCAACTCTTGACCCTCATCCTCACTGAAAGCCGCCAGTTCACCAACGCCGAGGCCGGCAGCCTTTACGTGCGGGAGGGTGAACAGCTGCGTTTTTCCGTCACCCAGAACGAGGTGTTGGAGGCCCGTAAGAGGGCTGAGCTGAAGGCCCAAAAGAAGCCCCTGGAAGTGGCGCCCTCCACCTTCACCGGCTTTTACGTCTCGCTGGACAAAACTTCCCTGGCCGGCTATGTGGGCGTGACCGCCAAGGTCCTCAACATCCCCGACGCCTATAAAATCCCCCCGGGCCGGGAATACAAGTTCAACCGCTCCTTCGACGAGAAAAACAACTACCGCACCAAGAGCATGCTCATCGTTCCCATGAAGGACGCCTTGGGCAACGTGGTGGGGGTCCTGCAGCTTATCAACGCCCACAAGGGCAAAAGCATCGTGCCCTTTGACAAGCACTTCGAGAATCTGGTGCTGTCCCTGGCTTCCCAGGCCGCCATCGCCATCAAGAACACCCTGCTCACGCAGGAACTCAAGGAAGCCTACCTGGACACCATTTTCCGCCTGTCCGTGGTCGCCGAATACAAGGACGACGACACGGCCGTGCACATCCACCGCATGAGCCGCTATTCGGCCATCCTGGCCGAGGGGTTGGGTCTTTCCACCGCCGAGGTGGAGAGCATCCGCTACGCCTCGCCCATGCACGACATCGGCAAGCTGGGCGTGCCCGATTCCATCCTCATGAAACCCGGCAAGCTCACGCCGGCCGAGTTCAAGGAAATGCAGAACCATACGGTTTTCGGGGCCAAGATCCTGGAGAACGCCAAAGCCGAGCTGCTGAAGGTTTCCGAGCAGATCGCGCTGACCCACCACGAGAAGTGGGACGGCTCGGGCTATCCCCGGGGCCTGAAGGGGGAGGGCATCCCCCTTTCCGGCCGCATCGTGGCCCTGGCCGACGTGTTCGACGCCCTCACCACCAAGCGCTGCTACAAGCCCGCTTTCTCGCTGGAAGAGTCCATGAAGATCATCAAGGAAGGCACGGGCCGGCACTTCGACCCCAAGGTGATCGCGGCCTTCAACAACAGCATCGAGAAGATCCTCGCCGTCAAGGCCCAGTTCAGCAACTAAAAGCCGGTTTCGGAAGTCCCCACCCCCAGGCCCTCCTTAACATCCTTAACCGAGAGATGGGACCCAAAATAAATTTAAAGAATGTTTTTTTCCTGCAAAAAATGAGGGAATGAACTTCCAATACTTATTCAATGATGGAGAACTTCCTGAAGCATCCCAGAAAGTTTGGCGCAGCAGCAGTCAAAGGACATCTTTTGTTTTCCCGGACCCGAGTCCTCCGAGAATTTCAGGCGGGGGCTTTCATGGTGGACCGGGCAGGTGAGGCCCGCGATCTTTTGTTGGACGGCCTTCACCGTGGCTTCCAGCACTTCCTTTTGGATTTGATCCTTAAAACTGTCCAAAGCCCGCCTCCCCATTGGACTTTATTTTAATTCCAACTTTCCCTGGAAACCCATTAGAAAAGCGGCATACTGGCGATTCACTCAAGATTGAAATTTCAACAGCGAAGGGCGGTTCATGTCCAAGAGGTGGCTGGTTTTGGCGATATGGGGCTTGGGATGGTTGGGGGCGGGGAAGAGTCAAGCGGAAGACGGCTACCGCCTGTGGCTTCGCTACGACCGGGTGGAGAATTCGGCTCTTCGGGAAGCCTATCACAAGGCTTTTTCCTCCATCGTCCTTCCGGGGGATACCTCCACGGACCGGGCCGCGCTCAAGGAACTCCAAGACGGCCTCCGGGGCTACTTGGGAAAGGCCGTCCCCCGGCTGGAGGAGGCCCAGGAAGGCTCCCTGGTCGTCGGAACCCCGCAATCCTGTCCCTTGATCGCCCAGCTGGGATGGGAGAAGGACTTGGAGTCTGTGGGAGAAGAGGGTTACCTCTTGCGGACGGCCCATCTGGATGGCCGGAATGTGACGGTCATCGCCTCGCAAACCCCCTTAGGATGCCTCTACGGCGCCTTTCACCTCTTGAGGCTTCTGGGCACCCGCCAATCCGTGGACGGCCTGGCCTTTTCCGAAAAACCGAATATCCAGCGGCGGATCCTCGACCACTGGGACAACCTGGATGGCAGCATTGAAAGGGGCTACGCGGGTCAATCCCTCTGGAAATGGGGGGAATTGCCTGGAAAAGTCGATGAAAAAGTGAGAGATTACGGCCGGGCCTGTGCCTCCATTGCCCTCAACGGCGCGGTCCTCAACAACGTCAATGCCGATCCCTTGATCCTCACCATACCCTACCTTCAAAAAGTCGCGGCTTTGGCCGGGGCCCTACGGACTTACGGAATTCGGGTTTACCTCTCGGCTAATTTTGGCGCTCCCAAAGCCCTGGGCGACCTTCCCACCGCCGATCCCTTGGACCCCCAAGTCATCCAATGGTGGAAAAGGAAGGTGGAGGAGATTTACCAGTTGATTCCCGATTTCGGAGGTTTTCTGGTGAAGGCCAACAGCGAGGGCCAACCCGGACCCCAGGATTATGGCCGCACCCACGCTGAAGGCGCCAACATGCTGGCAAAAGCCTTGGCGCCCCACGGCGGCGTGGTGATGTGGCGGGCCTTTGTTTATAACGACGCAGTGGACAAGGACCGCATCAAGCGCGCTTACAAGGAATTCACGCCGCTGGACGGCCAGTTCGACTCCAACGTCTTCGTGCAGGTCAAGAACGGTCCCCTGGATTTCCAGCCCCGGGAGCCTTTCAGCCCTTTGTTCGGCGCCATGCCCAGGACCCCCCTGGCCGCCGAGCTTCAGGTGACCCAGGAGTACCTGGGCCATTCCACCCACCTGGTCTACCTGGCCCCCTTGTGGCGGGAATTCCTCGATTCGGATACTTACGCCAAGGGGCCGGGCTCCACGGTGGAAAAGATCGTGACCGGCGAATTGGACGGTCACCGGGACAGCTTGGTCGCCGGCGTGGCCAATACCGGCGACGACCGGGACTGGTGCGGACATCCCTTTGCCCAAGCCAATTGGTACGCCTTTGGGCGGCTCGCCTGGGATCCTGCCTTGAGCGCCGAATCCATCGCCGAGGAATGGGCGCGGCTGACCTGGGGCAACGATGCCCGGGTGGTCGAGGCCGTCGTTTCCATGATGATGGCCTCGCGGGAAGCCTTCGTGGACTACACCTGCCCCCTGGGATTGAACGGCGTCTTCGAGAAGGACCTGCA
>JASHQZ010000142.1 GCA_030038835.1 candidate division FCPU426 bacterium | reverse complement strand
TCGTGGGCCGAGTGGTCGTGGTCGTGTTCCTCGGCGTGTTTTTTCGCCTCTTCCGCGGCCGCCGCGTTGGTCTTGGCCAAAGCCGCGCTTTGGGCCGCCTCATCCGCCTCCAGGTGGCACTTCTTGTATTTCTTGCCCGAACCGCAGGGGCAGGGGTCATTGCGCCCCGTCTTCAGCCGCGCCTGCCAGTCGTTGTCCGCCATAAATCCTCCCGAAGTGAAAGTGCGGTCATTATACGGTTTTTGGCCATAAAAACATCCCGGTCCGTTGAAGTGGGATGGGCTCTCTTATATGCTCTTCTTTTATCTTAAATCGACTAGGAGGATTCATGCCAGCCGGGGATGCCACCCAAAGAGCCTTGGAGGATATCCGCCGCCTGCGGGACTGCCTGCAGGGCACTTTTTTCCTGGACCGGTTGAAACTCACTGAGCTGGAAAAACTCATGTCGTCCATGAAAAAGCTCAAGGTGCCCGCCGGCTACACCGTTTTCAAGCAGGGGGACGCGGGCGACACCTTCTACCTGGTTTCCAAGGGACACCTTTCCTTCTGGGTCCGCAAGGGATTCAAGGAGGTCAAGGCCACCGATCTCCAGCCCCTGGACTACTTCGGGGAGACGGCCTTGATCAGCGACGCCCCGCGCTCGGCCACGGTCAAGGCCGAGACCGATTGCGAGCTGTTCATCCTGCACAAGGCCGACTTCCACGACATCCTGATGGCCAACCCCTGGATCGCCGGGGAGATCAAGGCCCAGATGGACCGCAAGGCCCGCATCAAGAAGCAGTCCTAGAACCCCCAACAAAACCATCCAGAACCGGCATTTTTTACCGCAACCCCATTAGAAAGCCGATTAACACGCCAGCAACCATGGGAGAAAAAGCCCTAAAGGCAGCAATCGGCAGGGATGATACATAAGTTTGGGGGTTTGAATGGGTAGGAATAAGATACGGCTTACTTCTTCGACCCGCTCTTGGCCGCTTCCTTGGCCCGCTTGGCCTCGCGGGCCGTCCATTCCTCGTACTCGGCGTAGGAACCCTTGAAGTCCACGTAAGTGCCGTCCATCTTGAGTTCCAGGACGCGGTTGGCCACCTTGCCGATCAGGTCCTGGTCATGGGAGGAAAAAAGCACTGTGCCGGTATATTCGGAAAGCGCTGTGGAGAGGGACTCGATGGATTCCAGGTCCATGTGGTTGGTGGGTTCGTCGAGGATGAGCGCGTTTCCGCCCTCCAGCATGAGCCGTGAGAGCACCATGCGCTGGCACTCGCCGCCGGAGAGCACCTTCACGTTCTTGTCCTGCTCCTCGCCGGAAAAAAGCATGCGGCCCAGCATGCCCCGGATCACCTGGCCTTCGGACAGAGGGTCGAACTGCCGCAGCCATTCCAAGGCCGTCATGTCGCGGGTCAGTTCCTCCTTCACGTCCTGGGGCATGGAGGAGAGCTTGACCGTCGCCCCCCAAACCGCCTGGCCTTCGTCCACCTTCAGGCCCCATTGGGACAGGGTGGAGCCTTCGGCCTGGTAGGCGCCCACCAGGCATTTGATGAGGGTGGTCTTGCCCACGCCGTTGGGCCCGATGATGGCCAGCTTGTCGCCGTTGCCCACGATAAAGCTGATCTTCTTGAGCACCTTCAGGTCGCCGTAGGCCTTGCTGATGCTCTTGACGTTGAGGATGTCCTTCCCTGCGGGCTGCTTTTCCTTGAAGAAAAGACGGGGGTACTGGCGGGTGGAGGGAATGATGGTTTCCAGTTCGATTTTCTCCAGCAGCCTTGCCCGGCTGGTGGCCTGGGCGCTCTTGCTGGCGTTGGCCGAGAACCGGGCCACGAAGGCCTTCAACTCGGCGATTTGTTTTTCCTTGCGGGCGTTCTCGGTGATCTTGCTGTCGAGCGCCTGCTTGGAGGCCTGGACGAAAAAATCATAGTTGCCGCTATAGACCGTCACCTTTTCCCGGTCCACGTCGGCGATGTGGGTGCAGATGTGGTTGAGGAAGTGCCGGTCGTGGGAGATGACGATGATGGTGCCGTCGTAGGAGTTCAGGTAGTCTTCCAGCCAGTCGATGGTGCGGATATCCAGGTTGTTGGTGGGCTCGTCCAAAAGCAGCACGTCGGGCTTGGCGTAAAGCACCTGGGCCAAAAGCACCCGCACCTTCCAGCCCCCGGTGAGCTGCTTCATCTTCCAGTCGTGCTTGGCCGTCTCCACGCCCAGGCCTTCCAGCAGTTCCCCCGCCCCCGCCGTGATGGTATAGCCGTCCATGTCCCCGAACTGGCTCTCCAGCTCCGCGGCGCGGATGCCCTCGTCGTGGGTCATGTTGGGCTTGGCGTAGAGGGCGTCCTTGGCCTGCTGGATCCTCCACAGGTCTTCCCGGCCCATCAAGACCGTGTCCAGGACGCTGTACTCGTCGTAGGCGTATTGGTCCTGCTTCAACATGGCCACCTTGACGCCGCGGTCCACCGCGATCTCGCCCTCGTCGGCCTTGATCTGGCCGGAGAGGATCTTCATGAAGGTGGACTTGCCCGCGCCGTTGGCGCCGATGAGGCCGTAGCAGTAGCCGGGGTTGAACTTGACCGTGACCTTGTCGAAAAGGACCTTCTTGCCGAACTTGAGGGTGACGTCCTTCGCCGAAATCATTTTCCACCTCGAACCAACATCCAACGCCAAGACGCGAAGACGCCAAGAAAGAATGTTTTAAAAACCTTAAACCAAAACATGTTTTCAAATCAAAAACTTTGCGTCTTGGCGTCTTTGCGTTGGACTTGGGTTTTTTAGGACCGCAATTGTCGGATGATTCCAACGGCGAGTCAAGGACGTTTGAACGGCGGGGATTCAGGTCCGGGCGGGGCTTTCCACTGTTTTGGCGGATTCCTTTTGGTGCAGGTAAGGAGCGTAATATTTGGCCAGGAATTGCTCCTTGTAATCGCGGGTGGTTTCCACCGCGCCGATCCACTGGTAAAAGCGGATGAAGAGCCAGGCGTAGTCCCACTGGTAGGGCAGGAACCCGGCGCGGATGCCGTTGGGGTAAAGGTGGTGGTTGTTGTGCCACTCGCCCGTCACCAGGCCCGGCCAAAGCTGGTTGATGGAGAGGTCCTTGTGGTTGAAGTCGACTCCTTCCTTGCGCTTGTCCCTTCCCCCGCCGTGGCCGTCGAAGTTGAAGGTGCGGATGCCCACCGCCCAAACCCCGGTCCAGCCGAAGATCGTGACCGCCAAGGGCATGCCGCCCACCAGGTAAAAGGCCCCGAACCAGAAGGCCCAGTTGAGGGCGAACTGCAGGAAGGTCCGCATCGGGCAGGCCAGGGAGCCCCAACTTTGGTACTTCTCGTAGCCGTTCACGCCCATGCCCGTATGGCGGACCAGGGCCGCGGTGCGCGAGTAGTCCTCCGGACTCATGTCCCGGGCGATGGCCTGGTGGTTCACGTCGGCCAGGAAGCAGTAAAGCCATCCGCCGTGCACGTTGTAGGGGTCGCCCGGCTTTTCCGACAGGTAGTGGTGCACGTGGTGGGACACCACGTAAACCTCCTCCGGTACCACCTTGATGACCAGGTTTCGCAGGATAAAGAGCCAGAACCGGTTCCTCAGGGTGAAGGCGTGGTGGGTGGAGTAGCGGTGCAGGTAGACCGTGCCATGGGTGCCCAACACCACCATGCTGTAGAAGAACCCGATGGCGAAAAGCGGCCAGGTGAAGTAGCGCAGGAAGGCCAGGAAGAAGAAAGGCGCCAGGCAAAGGACGACCATCCAGCTGAAAAAAGGGAGCCAGTTCTTTTTGGACTTGAGGATGTTGAGCCGGGAGAAGAATTCTCGGAGGATCTCGGACGGTCTGGGGGCGTAGAATTTTTGCTCTTGGGTGAACCCGTAGGACGGCGGGTCCAAAACACGGTTGAGATAGGCCATAAACCCCCTGGAAAGCGGACACGCAACACCGTTGGAAGGGGTCACTTGTCTTTCTTTGAATCGATGTAATGGGAGTATATCCGGTTTTGGCTGGCAAGGGTGTTAAATCGGGAAAACGGCTTTTCCCATCCCCCTGGGTTTACTTGGTGATTTCAGCCAAAAGGCCCTGCCAGGACCGCAAATCATCCTGCTGGTCGTCCGTCAAATGGTGGGTTTTGTTGCGGAACTTGCCGTGGTCCAGCCTCAAGACCTCGTTGTCCTTGGCCATTTTGGTTTTCCCGTGGAAATTCACCACCGCCGCGCCCTGGAAGGAAACGACCGTCAGTTGGTCTTCCCTGCGCGAAACCTCGAAGAGGGTGCCGTGTTCGCGGCAAAAAACGCCGCCCGCCGTCACCTCCAAGGCTCCGGCGAGGGAGGGA
>JASHQZ010000141.1 GCA_030038835.1 candidate division FCPU426 bacterium | reverse complement strand
ACCGCCCAGGCGGTGTCGAATGGTCCCGGACCCAATCCCGCAGCCGGTAACCCGGGAGCTTGGCCCCCCCAGGGCCGCCGGGGACGGCAAGGCCGGCCCAATCCAAACTGGGGCGGAAGGGGCCCGGGCATCCTCAGGCTGGCGGATTCCAACCTGGCCGGGCAAATGGGCTGGTTCCTGCCCCTGTGCCTGATCGGATGGCTCCTCCAAGCCCTCAGGGAAAAACGGAGCCTGCCATTGCCCGCGTCCCAGCAACCCCTCGTCCTGTGGGGTGGATGGTTCGCGACCTATTGGGCCGTCTTCAGTTTCATGCAGGCGGGGCCCCACCCCTATTACCTGGTCATGCTGGCGCCGGCCTTAAGCGCCATGGCGGGCATCGGCGTCCAGGCCCTTTGGCTGGACTTCACCCAAAACCCCTCCAGCCGCGTGCTGCCCCTTTCGCTCCTGGCGGCCGGGGCCTGGCAGGCGTTCATCGTTTCGGATTATCCCGACTGGGGCGCTTGGCTGATCCCCGGCCTCTTGATCGGCCTGGCCCTTGCCTTGACCGGCCTTTACCCCTTGGTCGGTCCGGACCGGAAACCGTGGCCTGGGGTTTGGGAAAAAAGGTCCCTCGCATTAGGCCTCTTCGCCTTGTCCATATGCCCCTTCGCCTGGGCCCTCACTCCCGTTTTGGGAAGGGGGAATTCGGTTCAGGCCAGCCCGGATTTGATCAGCGGGGACAACGGCGGCGGGCGGTTCGGCGGGGGCGGGGCGGCCAACAACGTGAACACGGACAAGCTCCTGGATTTCCTGAGGGAGAACTACCACGGGGAAAAATTCATGCTGGTGGCCCAAAACAGCATGGCGGTTTCCCCCTTGATTATCCGGGCGGGGGCGCCGGTCATCGCGCTGGGCGGTTTTATGGGCGCGGACCCGACCTGCACCTTGGAGCAATTCGAGCGCATGGCCAAGGAAGGCCAGTTCCGCTACGTGCTGGTCGGCGGCATGGGCGGGGGTAATCCCGCGCCCCAAGCCGCCAACGGCCGCCCTGACAGGGAAGCGGAAAGGGCGCCCGGGGCCGGCGGTCCCAACCCCATGGGTTGGGGCGGGGGTTTCGGGTTCGGCAACCCGCGCGGCTTCCAGGCGGAAATCGCCCAGTGGGTGCGGGATAACGGAAAGCCCGTGGACCCCAAGTTATGGCGAGTGACGCAAGCCCCGGGCACGAACCCCAACGCGCCCCAAGCAGGCAACGGCTTCCCGGACGGCTTCAGGGGACGCGGGGGCGGCCAGCAGCTTTACGACCTGCAGCCTTCCAGCTAAGAACCCAACAAGCCCAAATCGCCGCAATCCCCGATGTCCCTCACGGTCCCGCGGCAAATAGCGCTGTCCAAGGACAAATGACAAAGCGGCCTGTCCAAGACGGGAGTCCATCGTGGACAGATAAAAAATGACATTTATAATCCTTATTAAGGAACCGTAAATGCCCATTCTCGATATGCCGCTTAAGAAGTTAAAGACTTACAAGGGAACCAACCCCAAACCCAAGGACTTCGACGCTTATTGGGAAAAGGCCCTCAAGGAAATGCGGGCGGTGGACCCTAAGCCCCGCCTAGTCCCCAACCAAACCATCCAAGCGCCCTACGCCGATTGTTCCGACCTGTACTGGACGGGTGTGGGAGGGGCGAAAATCCACGCCAAGCTCCTGCGGCCTAACCCTTCGACGGGTTCAACAAGTTCGCCGCAGGCTCGCTCCGCTCGCTCAAGGCAAGCCAAAGGGCCGGCGTTATTGATGTTCCACGGCTACAGCATGTCCTCGGGCGACTGGAGCGACAAGCTGGGCTACGTGGCGGCCGGGTTCACGGTGGCGGCCATGGATTGCCGGGGCCAGGGAGGCTATTCGGAGGAAACAGGGGGCGTCCAGGGGACGACCCTGCGGGGGCACATCATCCGCGGCCTGGACGACAAACCCGAAAGTCTGCTGTTCCGCCAGATCTACCTGGATACGGCCCAAATGGCCCGCATCGTCATGGGCCTTCCGGGCGTGGATCCGGGAAGAGTGGGGGCCATGGGGGGCAGCCAGGGCGGGGGTCTGACTTTGGCTTGCGCCGCTTTGGAGCCCCGGATCCGGAGGATCGCCCCCTGCTATCCCTTCCTTTCGGACTACCAAAGGGTCTGGGACATGGACTTGGACAAGGATGCCTACGAGGAATTGCAATATTATTTCCGGAGCTTCGACCCCCTGCACGAGCGGGAAAAGGAGATATTCACGCGCCTGGGCTATATCGACGTCCACCACTTGGCCTCCCGCATCAAGGCGGAGACACTCATGGCCATCACGCTGCAGGACGCCATCTGCCCGCCTTCCACCCAATTCGCGGCCTTCAACCAGATCCGGGCCAGGAAGCACGCGGCCCTTTATCCCGATTACGGTCATGAGCACCTGAGAAATTGGGCCGACCGGTCCTTCCAGTTCATGATGGGTTTGTGAAAGCCCCCCCGCGCCAACTTCCGGGGGCCAGGCCATGACGGACAACCGACAGGACGTTGTTTTCCTCGAATTCGGAAGCCACGCGGAAACGTTCCACTCCCATTTCCTCTTCCTGGAGGACCGCTTCCGCATCCACCTTATCGTGAACGAAAAAACCCTTCCCTTCCTCGCTTCCGGCGTCCCGCTCGCCTCGACCCGGGGTATCCGGGTGGAAGGGCGGAACTCCTTCGCCGTGGCCCGGGAGGTGGAAAAGGCCGTCCGTGAAATCCGCCCGCAACTGGTTTTTTTCCAAACGGCCCAGGGGAATATCGTGCGGGAACTTTGTTTCCTGCTTTCCCGGAAATACCCGGTGGTGGGGGTCCACCATAACGCCGATAAGCTGCTCCCCTGGCATTCCCTTTCCCAATGGCTCATATCGATGCGGTTGCGGCATTATTTCGTCCTGGCGAATTACATCAAGGAAAACCTGGCGCCGCTGGTTTCGCCGAAAATCCGTCTCCAGGAGGTTTACACCCTCTACTTCGAGCGTCCCCGGGGCTTCCGCGGGATCCCGAAAACCAGGCCCCTGCGGGTGGCGGTACCGGGGGCTGTGGAGCAGTCCCGCCGCGATTTCCGCGGACTGGTGGAAGCCCTCTTGAAAACCCCGTTGAGCGAACGGGTAGAGATCGCGGTTTTGGGGGATGGAAGCCGGGGCGAGGGACCGGCCTTGCGCCGGGAACTGGAAGCCTCGGGGTTGGACGCCGCTTTCACCTTCTTTGACGGTTACCTGAGCGAGGGGGATATGGCTTCCTACCTGGCCTCGTCGGACCTGGTTCTGCCGCTCCTTCACCCGGGAATGCCCTATTTCCCGCTTTTCGAAAAGTATAAAGTTTCCGGTTCCTATAACCTGGCTTACGGCTATCAAAAGCCCCTCTTGATGCACCGCCAGTTGGCGGAAAATAAAGAGTTCAAGCCTGTGTCCCTGGGATACGAGTTGGAGGACCTGGTGCCGACCCTCAACGGCCTGGCCCAGGACCCCTCCCCGCTGGCGGCCTTGGTCCGCAAGATCCAAACCGATCCCCGATTCGAATTCGGGCGCCAAAAGAGGCTCTAC
>JASHQZ010000140.1 GCA_030038835.1 candidate division FCPU426 bacterium | reverse complement strand
GGAAAGACCCGCCCATCTGCGGCCTGCATTCCCTGGGCGGATTTTTCAACGTGCTGCTGGGCGCCTGTTTCTGGGTGGGGGTTTTGGAGCTGTCGGGCCGGCGTGGAAAAAGCCCGGCCCCGGCCCTGGGAGCGGGCATGGTCCTGGCCCTGATGCCTGGTTTCCTGAGTGTGGGTTTCGAGCCCCTCCGGGTCATGGCCTGCCTTCCCTTCCTTTTAGTGGTGGCGGCCTGGGGGCTCCAGGCCTTGGCCCGGGCCCTTCCCAAGGGTGGGCAGGCCGCCTTTGTGCCGGTTTTTCTGTTGGCTTATGCGGGCGTGGACGCCCTCCGGCTTTGCCCGCTTCCGGGGGGCCTTTTCTCCGGCGGCCGGCCCGCCCCCGCGGCCCAGTGGGAAGGCCAGCAGGCCTATCAATGGTTCCGGCCTTATTTTTCCGAACAAAAACCCGGTTTCATCTTTTCGGACATGATTGCCGACACGGGCGATCCCTCGCTGGCTTACACGACTTATTTTTGGAACGCGGCTTGGAATCCCAAATTGCCGGCGTCTGGAATCCAATGGTCTGCGGTTTTAACCGAAAGCCATTACGCTCCCCTTTTAAGCCGGCGGTTTCCCGGTTCCCGATGGAGGCCCATGGTCTTGGGCGAAGCGGGGAAAGCGGGCGGCCGCATCGCGGGCCTTTTGCCCGTCACCGCCGAAAACGCCGGGGTCTTCCGGCAATGGGCGGATTGGAACGGGGCCCTGGAGGAGATCAACCTGAGGATATGGAATTTGGCCGACGGCCAACCCCGTTCCGGCGTCTTAAGGGACCTCGTGCTTTTATATCCCAAGGTCCCCCCCGACCCTTTCCTGCAGTCCTGCTTCTACGAAAAACTGGCCTTCAATTACACCTGGGAAAAGACCTTCCATCCGGAGGACGGCCAAACCGACTGGGCGGAGGTCTCCCCGGTCCTGCGCGCTTCCTTCGCCCAAAGCTACCAGGATGCGCCGCTGTGCGAGAAGTTCGGGAGGCTGCTGGCCGTGGAGGGCCAAAAGGCCGAGGCCCGGGAGGTTTTCCAAAAGGCGCTGGAACAATCGCCCGGCAACCCCTGGCTGCTGGCGGAAATGCGGGAGTTGGGGCTGGGGAATTAGGGGGAGACTGTTTCCAATTTTTGGTGCCGCAGGAAATAAAGGTAGGTCTCCTTAACGGGACGGTGGGTTAGCTCCCCCAAAAGCTTCCGGTAATGCCCCAATTGTTGGCGGTACTTTTGCTTTTCTTTTTCCGTGTCCTTGTCCGTCTTGTAGTCCACGATCACCCATTCGTCCGCTTCCAGGAAGGCCAGGTCCACGACGGCGTTCAGGAAGGAGCCATCGGCGGTTTTTCCGGTGACCGGAAGTTCCCGGAAGGCGTTTTTGGAATCCCTCGCCCGCTGGAGGATGGGGCTTTGAAGGGCCGGAAGGGCGATTTGGACGGCTTCCTCGGCGCCTTCTTTTCCGATTCCCGCTTTTTCCGCGTAGAGCAAGGTCGCCTTGCGAAGGGTCGTCTCGTCCCAATCCCAGCCTTTTTCCAGCAGCAAGTGAACCAGGGACCCCAGGTCCTTGCCGACCCAGGGCGAGGCGGTTTCAGGCTCTTCAAAGACTTGTCCCTCCCGTTCTTGTTTGTCCTTATCTACGGTGAGGACGGAAGTGACCGACTTGAATTGTTTCCCACCCCTCAAGGATTGGATCTTTTTAGCCCGGGTTTCCTGTTCAGCCTTCAACTTTTCCTTTTCTTGTTCCAAGGGCTTGCCCGGTTTTTCGTCCAAGGGCACCACCCAAGCGGGAGGATCGCCCAAGGGTTCGGCCCCAGCCTTAGCCTCGGCCCAATAAGTTATAGGGTTCTTTTCCTCCAAGGCCTTCAGGAGCGGACCCGCGAAAAGGTTGTCGTTCTGGAATTTTCCCCCATCGGGGAACTGGAAATGGGGCAGGAGCAGGCAATCCCGGGCCCGGGTGGCGGCCACGTAAAGCAGGCGGGTATCCTCGGCCTTGCGCTGCAGGTCCTCCTCGCCTTTCACCTCATCGTAATTGAGGGTCTTCAAGCCCAGTTCCGCCGCGCCCACCTTGAAAGCCCCGGCCGAATGCTTGCGGTCCACCAGGCTCCCCGCATCCTTTGGGTCGGCGGCCCAGGCGGAGACGAACACGATGGGGAATTCCAGCCCCTTGGCCTTGTGGATGGTCATGAGGGTGATGCGGTCCTCGGAGGAATCGGGCCCCGGGGCCTCGCCCTCCAGGGTGCCTTCCTCCTGCTGGGTGGTGAGCCATTGGGTGAAGGCCCGGTAGGTGAAATGCTGGGAAGTCTCCAGTTCCCGGGCCTGGTCCAGCACCTTCATGAGGTTCGCCACGCGCTGTACCCCGTGGGGCTGGCCCGCCGTGACGGCCAAAAGGTTCGTGCGCCGGTAAAGCTCGGCCAGGGTGTCCGAAACCCCCAGGCTGCGGGTGGCCTGGAACCACTCCCGCAGTCGGGCGAAAGCCTCTTTCATTTTTCCCTTGGCCTGCTCCTGGAAACGGAAGTTGCCCCCGCCCGCGCGGTGCAGGAACAGCTCCTCGTCGCTGAAGCCAAAAAGCGGGCTCCTGAGTACCGCCACGGCGGCGGCCTCGTCGGCGGGTGAGGAAAGGCAGGTCAAAAGGGTGGAAAGGGCCACGATCTCGGGCCGGTTGTAGAAGCGCTTGCCGCCCACGATCTGGTAGGACAGGTCCCGCCGGCGCAGGGAATCTTCCCAGGCCTCCTCGATATCGTTGGAAAGGTCCCGGAACAGGATGGCGATATCGCCCTTGCGCGCTGGGCGTTTCTCATGGGTTTTGGGGTCGGACACCGTGAAGACTCCATTCAAGACCTGGTCCTTGAGGAATGCTGCCACCCATTCCGCCTCCCATTGGCGCCAGAAGGTTTTAGAAGGCTTTTCCTCGGTGAGCTTGGGAGTCTTCAGCCCCCAAAGGATGGGAAGCGTGCCTTCCGTCTTCCCCGCTTTCCGGTTTGGACTCAAGGGATAGTATTGGATGCCCGTGCCCTCGAACTGGGAGGGGAAACAGCCGTTGATCCATTCCACCAGCCCGCCCACGGTGCGGAAGTTCTCGGTCAGAACCTCGACCTTGCCCCCATTGGCCAGGATGCATTTCTTGGTGTCCTCATAGATCGCTATGTCCGCCCGGCGGAAACGGTAGATACTCTGTTTTGGGTCCCCGACCAGAAAGAGTTTGCCAGGCTCAAGTACAATTTTTTTCCAATCTGTGACTTGAGCCTGCCTCCCGGAGCCTTGGCGTAGGGAGGCGGATCGCTCACACAAAAAGAAAACAATCTCAACCTGGAGCGGGTCC
>JASHQZ010000139.1 GCA_030038835.1 candidate division FCPU426 bacterium | reverse complement strand
AAAGGCCCCATTTAATTCGGAGAAACTGTGTGAATTTTGGTGTTTTTTCGATCGTTTTTCGATTGAAACCGTTCATTAACAACTCATGAATTTTTTGTCTTTTGGGTGCTCCACCAGCCGGCCACCAGGCCAAAACCGCTCACAATGATAAACGGCCAATAGGGGAAAGTGCGGCTGCCGAGGGAAAACTTCATATAAAGGTAGGGCACCCAAGCCGCTGCGGCAAAAAAATAAAAACGGGAGGACCTGGCGGACTTGGGGGGCGGTAGCGCCTCCTTTTTTCCCTCCGGGGCGGCAGCCACGGGCAGCCGGCCCTGCGCCCTTAAAAGCCGGGCTTCGTCGTTAATGTGGTGGATGGCTTCGACGTTTTCCACCACCACCCGGAGGGAAACCCAAAGGGAGTAAAGGTTCATCCCGAAGGCGCACCACACCAGGGCTTGATGGACCCAAGAGGGGACCGAACCCATGGAAACGCCCCCTCCCACGGCTGCCGCGGCCACCGTCACCAGGACGGCCAACATCAGCATGGGGTAACAGCGGTTCTTATAATCCTTGGTTTTTTGGATCCATTCCTGGCTCAGCCCGTTTTCCTCCACCCCGCGCTTGATGGATTTGCCGCTGCCGATGAAAAACCCGAAAACCAGGCACTGCAGCAACACGATCAAGACCGCCACAAAAAAACCCCAAAGCATGTGCATGCCCACGGAAAGCGTGTGGGCGTAGGCCATTGCGATGGTCACGGCGAAGAAAAGGAGGAGGGTGACACTGACGCTGGCGAAAACAGTGGGCATTTTGAAACCTTGTATTATGGGTTTTAAGTTCGCGCTTTTAAGTTTTTGAAAAAATCCCATTGAGTTTACGCGACGGAATTTTCCTTAACTCAAAACTTAGAGCTCAAAATATAAACCTCCGGCTTCAATGACCTTTGTTGAAGCCGGCTTTCAAGGCCGGGTGCATCAAGGCTCCCCGGTCGATATTCAGGCCGTGTTGCAGGGCCGGATTACGCCGGGCCGCCTCCCGATACCCGTGCCCGGCGATTTCCAGGACAAAGGGCAGGGTGGAGTTGGTGAGGGCGTAAGTGGAGGTCATGCCCACCGCGCCCGGAATGTTGGTCACGCAGTAATGAACCACGCCATGCTTCACGTAAACCGGCCGGCTGTGGGTGGTGGGCCGGGAGGTTTCCACGCAACCGCCTTGGTCGATGGCCACATCCACGATCACCGAGCCCTCCTTCATTTGTTTCACCATGGCCTCGGTGACCAAGCGGGGAGCCTTGGCCCCCTCGATGTAAACCGCGCCGATGAGAAGGTCCGCCTCCCGGACCTCCTCGCGGACCACCCGGAGGTTGGAAACCAAGGTGACGACATTTTTGGGAAGGATGTCCTCCAGGTAACGCAACCGGATGGGGTTGATGTCCAGGAGGGTTACCCGGGCTCCCAGCCCCGCGGCGGTCTTGGCCGCGTTCATGCCCACCACGCCCCCTCCCAAAACCACCACCTTGGCGGGCTTCACCCCCGCCACGCCGCCCAAGAGGATCCCCTTGCCGCCCATGGAACGTTCCAGGTATTTCGCGCCCTCCTGGATGGCCATTTTTCCCGCCACCTCGCTCATGGGGGTCAGCAGGGGATGTTCCCCGGAGGAAAGCCGGATGGTCTCGTAAGCGATGGCAACCGCCTTCGTCCTTAGGATGGCGCGGGTCAGTTCCGGTGAGGCCGCGAAGTGGAAATAGCAAAAAAGGGTCTGGTTGGGGCGGATCAAGCCGTATTCGGTCGGCTGGGGCTCCTTGACCTTCAGGATCATTTCAGCGCGGCGGAAGACCTCCGCCTTGGAGGTCATCCCGGCCCCCGCTTCCTGAAATTCCGCGTCGGTAATGCCGCTCCCACGGCCCGCCCCTCTTTCAATGAGCACTTTGTGCCCGGCGGCCGCCAATTCCTCCACCCCTCCCGGCACCACCCCCACGCGGTATTCGTTGTCCTTGATTTCCTTAGGCACACCGATGATCATTACAAACCCTTTGTTTAAAAACCAAAGGCGGCCCTCAGGTCGCCTTTGGTACATCTTTACTGTGAACTGTCAGATGTCAGCCGTGAGACGCCTTTTCGTTATTCCTTAATCCAATCCACTTTTCCAGTGTCCTTGTGGTAAATACACCCTACGATTTTAAGGTAGTCCTTTTGTTCCAAATGCCACAGCACCGGGCTCTTTTGGCGGATTTGGCGCATGGTGTTCAGGACGTTCGCCCTCACCACCGCCTCCAAGAAAGGACCCCCAGTGAGCCTGTTCCCCGTCTGGGCCGCGGATTCATCTTGGGCCTGCTCCACCTCATCCACCGACGGCTCCAGTTCCTCATAAAGGGCTTTCTGGTTCAAGGAATCCCACTGGTCCTCCGTCCGGGGATTGTCGTGCTCCTGGATGGCTCCCTCGACGGCCGTACAATCGGTGTGGCCCATCACCACCAAGACCGGGCAATGCAGAACCGTAGCCCCGTACTCCAAACTGGCCAAAATCACCTTATCGACCACGTTCCCAAAAGCGCGGTTGACGAAAAGTTCGCCGGGCGACGCGTTGAAAACGGATTCGGGGGTGACGTGGGAGTCGGCGCAGCTGACGACCATCACGCGGGGGTCCTTTCCATGGACCATATGCTGGACATGGCGCTTGTTTCCCGCGATGAGCATCCTCAGGATGGCGTCTTGCTCTTTTTTGATCGCCTTTTCTTCCTTCGTGGTCTTGACGTCGCCATAGTCGTCCAGCAAAGCGCCTGTTCGCTCGGCAGCCCAAAGCGGCAGAGTCGCCAGCAGGACCGCGGCCGCAAGGAGCCTTTTGGGATGAATGACGCGCATGATGCCCTCCCTTTGGGATTGATGAGACGCCTCAAAAGTATATTCCTTCCGGGGGCCGCCGGACAGCATTTTAAGACCGGGCGCCCGTCTATCCATTCTTCGGCTCCTTGGCTATACTTGCCCCCACCATCCTTTACCGTTCAAGGAGCAAACCCATGGCCATGATGGAAATCAGCGTAATCCCCCTGGGAACAGGTAAAACATCGGTCAGCCCATTCGTTGCCGACATGTTCAAATATCTCCAAAAGCAAAAAGGCATCCAATATGAGTTGAATGGCATGGGAACTATCGTGACCGGCAAAACGGAAACCTTGCTCAAACTGGCCGCGGCCATGCACAAGCTCCCCTTTTCCAAGGGAGTCAAAAGGGTCTATACCGTCATTAAGCTGGACGAACGCAAGGACAAGAACCAGCGCCCTATTGACAAAGTGGATTCGGTCTTAAAAAGGCTTTAATCGGTTGAAGCTTTCCCCTCGGTAGTTAAAATATCGTTCCATTTTGAATAAGGAACCCCATGCTCGATCCCAAATACGTCCGTGAACACGAGACCGAGGTCCGCAAGGCCTTGGAGGACTGCAAGTCCAAGGTGGACCTGTCCCTTTACCTGGACCTGGAGCGCCGCCGCCGGGACCTGACCGTTTCCGTGGACAAGCGCAAGGCCCGCCTGAACCAGGCCTCCGAGGAGATGGCCAAGCTCAAGAAAGAAGGAAAGGACATCACGCCTTACCGGGCCAAGCTGCAGGAGCTCTCCGACGAGATCAAGCAGATGGATGCGGAGATCGCGGCGGTGGAGAAGGATTTCCACGAAGTGGAGCTCATGGTCTGCAACCTCCCCGACAAAAGCGTCCCCGTCGGCGGCGAGGAAGCCAACCAGGAAGTGCGCCGGGTCGGCGAACCTCGCAAGTTCGACTTCAAACCCAAGTCCCACGACGAGTTGGGGGTGGCCCTGGGCATCCTGGACTTTGAGCGGGCCGCCAAGGTTTCAGGCGCGCGTTTCTTCAGTCTTGGGGGCCTGGGCGCCAAGCTGGAGCGGGCCCTGGTCAATTTCATGCTGGACCTGAACGGGTCCAAGGGCTACCAGGAAATGGTGGTGCCTCACCTGGTCAATTACCAGTCCATGGAAATGTCCGGCCAGTTCCCCAAGTTCATCGAACAGGCCTTTGCCGTCGAGAAGGACGGCTTCTACCTGATCCCTACCTCCGAGGTCTCCCTGGCCAACCTGCACCGGGGCGAAACCTTCCCAACCGGGTCCCTTCCCAAAAAGTACATGGCCTTCTCCCCCTGCTACCGCCGGGAAGCGGGAAGCTACGGCAAGGACACCAAGGGCCTCATCCGCCTGCACCAGTTCAACAAGGTGGAACTGTTCTACTTTGTGGAGCCCGACAAGAGCATGGAAGCGCTGGAGCAGCTCACCTCCGACGCGGAGGATATTCTGAAGAAACTGGGCCTACCCTACCGGGTGGTGGTGCTGGCCGCCGGCGACAAGAGCTTCAGCTCGGTCAAAACCTACGACTTGGAGGTCTGGCTGCCCAGCCAGAACAGCTACCGGGAAATCTCCAGTTGTTCCAATTGCACCGACTTCCAAGCTCGCCGGGGCGGCATCAAGGTGAAAAGGGAGGGCGCCAAGCCCGAACTGGTCCATACTCTCAACGGGTCCGGCCTGGCCATCGGCCGCACCTGGCTGGCCCTTCTCGAGAATTATCAGCAAGCGGACGGGTCGATTTTGATCCCAGAGGCGCTTCAACCTTATCTCGGCGGCTTAAAGGCCATTACCCCCGCGAAACCCTGAGCGACCGGAGTGGTCGAACGGGCAAGCGGACGGGTCAGTTGGGGTGCCGGAAGCCCTCCGGCCGCCTGGACGGCCTGGAGCGGTAAAGCAGGCCGAAACCCTTTAATCCCCACTGGTCGGCCTTTCCCTATCCGTATTTCCGGCCACCTCTGGTACAATAATTTTCCTAAAAGACACCCAACCTTTATTTAGGAGACCCCATGGTTGAGAAGGCCGCGAAGTCCCAAACCATCGAACCCAAAATGACCAAGGCGGGAAAGATCACCCTGGGCGTCGGCGTCGGCGTCCTGGTGGCGGGTTATATGTTCTTGGCCGTGGGGTCCATGACTTTGGCGCCGGTCCTCATCATCGGCGGCCTGGTCACCATCGGTTTGGGCATTTACAACTTATAACCCTGGAGCCCCATGCGACCCCAGCTTCCCCAACTCATCCCTAGTGAAATTTGCCTGGAATGTCCCGTTTGTTGCCGCTTTCCCGATAAGCAGGCGGCCCTCTCCCCTTTTTTCTTCCCCGAGGAAAGAAGCCTGGCTGAAGCTCTTCCGACTAAAGGTTCATTTCGGGGGCCCGGGGCCTCCAAGGCCGGACTCGTGGCGTGCGGACACGGATTCGCCTGTTCATTCTTCAATCCTGAGGATCATACGTGCCTGGTCTATGAGGCCCGTCCCCTGGATTGTTCGATGTACCCCGCAGTGGTCATGCACAGCCGGGAACATGACAAGATGTTGCTGGGGGCGGACACGAAATGTCCGGCCCTGGGGCGGCCCTCCGTGGCCGCCAGGTTGGGAAATTACTTAGATTCGATTCAGCGATACTTGGGAAGCGCCACTCTTTCGTCCCTCATTCGAAAATATCCTCAATTTATTAGCGAATTCCAGGAAGAGGTTGTGGAGGTGCGCGAGCTGTCGCTGGGAAAGGCATAGGAAATGGTCGCAACTTTGCAGAAGTTGCAGCCCCCCCGCGCCATGCGGTGGGTGACGCGTTGGAGATGGATCACCTTTTTGCTGGTTGCCTTGGCCGTGGCAGTGTTTTTCTTCCTGCCCCACTGGTCCAAGTGGGTGGTGATTCCCATCGTTTTGGTCTGCGGCTACTGGGCCTTCACTATCGCCCAGCATCGCAGCCGCATCGTGGGCGAGGGTTCCGAAGGGGAGGCCTTGACGGCCAAGACCCTGGACAACATGACGATGGAAAACGCCCGGGTGTTGCATTCGGTGCAGTTCGAGTCGGGCGACAAACCCCGGGAGATCGATCACCTGCTGATCACCCCCGGCGCCTTGTTCGTCATCGAAACCAAGTACCTCCGGGGCCGCATCGCGGGGGACGTCCTCGACCGCGAATGGACCCTGCACAAGCGGGCCCGCAAGACGCGTTCGCGCTATAAACGGGGCTTTTACAACCCCTTGAAACAGGTGGCCACGCAGATCTACCACTTGAGGAGCCATTTGGAATCCAACCTGGGGTCCCGTTGGGCCCAGGAATGTTCCCAAATTTGGATCCAAGGCGTGGTGGTCTTCGCCCATCCCCAGGGCGATGCCTCGGCGGTGGTCAGCCACGAGCACGGAGTGGTGGACCTGAACAACCTACCCCAGTATCTGGCCAACTACCGTCCGCCTTCCCGCGCCCACCGGTTGAGCTACGGCTTGCGCCGCGAGATCGCGCGGGTTTTGACCGGCCAATAGGAAAGACGGTTTTAGTTTTGCCCTCGTTCTCTTTAGCCATATCGGGCTTCGCCCGATGAAGGTAATGAGGGTCACATCGTTCTCATTTCAAGGCCAAAGGCCTTTTTAAAAAAAAGAACCCCCGTGTAAGTTATGAGTCCCGGTTATTTTCTATCCGGGCATTGCCCGGATAGAAAATTTCATTAGCTCAAAACTCAGCACTGAGACCTCAAAACTTATGCCCGCTATTCGGCTTCCTCATGCTGATTTTTTCGATTCCGTTGAGCCGTTGGATTCGGCCCTAGAAAGGGCTTCTTCCCTGTTTCACCCGGCCCCGTCCTTGTCCGCTTCGCTTCCCGCTTTCCTCATGTGGCAGGACGAATTCGCTTATGCCCTGGCCTCCCAGGGCGCTGCGTCCTTCGTCGTGGCCCTCTACGGCCGGTATGTTTATTTCCCCGTTCCCCCCAAGCCGTTCACTCTTGAAACTTTCCAGGCGGCTTTTGAATTCATGAAAAAGGTCAATGGCCCGGGCGTTGGAATCTCCCGTGTGGAGGGCCTCACGGAAGACCAAAAGAAGCGGGCCGAGGTCTGGGGCTACCCCACCCGCCCCACTCTTGTGGAATACATTTACGACCGGGCCCAAATGGCCGGTCTTCATGGCGATTCTTACCGGGCAAAGCGAGCCGAGATCAACCATTTATTAAAGAACCACTCGGTGGTGCTTCGCCCCTACCGCCAAAGCGACCTCAAAGCGTGTGGCGAACTTTTTGAGCTTTGGAAGGATCAGCGCTTGTCCATCCTCAAGGGGGAAATGGGGGAAAGGATGTTGCTTTCCTCCCAAAAGGCCCATTTCCGGGCCCTCCACCAGGGGGAGGATTGGGGAATGGACGCTTGGGTGGTTTTTTTGGAAAACCGCCTTGCGGCTTATACGGTGGGATCCACGATTTCACCGGATACCTATGGCATTTACCTGGAGGTTACGGACTTGACGGTCAAAGGCCTATCCGCTTATATATTCGCCAATGCCTGTCGGCAAGTGGAAAATTACACTTTCATTAACGCGGGCGATGCCGAAGGGCTTCCAAGGCTGGCTGAATCCAAGGAATATTGGCATCCCTGCCGACGGCCGCAGTTGTACGCCGTGGACCCCAGGACGTGAGAAGAATGAAAATCAAATTTAAGAAGGAAAAAATCGAACGTCTCTCCAAACGACAGACCCCGTCCCAAAAGTCGTCTCCCTCCAAGGCTCCGCGTCGCCGGGTGGACTGGCACGAGTACTTCATGAACATCGCTGCCGAGGTGGCCACTCGTTCCACCTGCGACCGCAAGCACGTAGGCGCGGTCATCGTGCGGGACAAGACCATCCTTTCCACCGGCTATAACGGCAGCGTGCGGGGCTTGCCGCATTGCGACGACGTGGGCCACATGATGGAGGACGGCCATTGCGTGGCCACCATCCACGCCGAGGCCAACGCCATCATCCAGGCCGCCAAGAACGGGGTGCGCGTGGACGGGGCGGATATCTACATCACGGCCTCTCCCTGCTGGAATTGCTTCAAGATCGTTGCCAATGCCGGAATCAAAAATATTTACTATGGGGAATTCTACCGGGACGACCGCATCTTTGACGCGGCCAAGCAATTAGGAATTCGGGTCAGCCAGATTAAAGTACCTAAGATCAAGTAATCGCCGTCATTACGACGAAGCAACCTCAGTACCAAAATGATTTCCTTTGGAAAGGACTTATTTCAACGAGGATTACTTCATGTGGAACCGTTTCCCTAGCCCCATTTCTCCTTGAAAGTTTAGATAAGGAGAATGGGATAACTCCCACATTCCTTATTAAGATTTCTTATTAGAAAATGCGGGGATCGGGATCCTGCCCCCGCAATGGCACCTCCACCAGCCAATTACTCAATCTTTTCCAGCGCCTTTCGGGCGTAAAACTTCAAGTTCTCGTAAAGATTCCATTTGGGGTCTTCCAGGTTCTTCTCACCCAACCATTGGATGTCCTTGTGCTCCTCGGCGTTCAACCGGACTGCGCCGGATTTCACCCTGGCGAAATAGACCATTCCTATATGCCAATGGGGTTCCTTGATCAGGTGGATATCCATATAGGAAGGCTGGAGGAGGGGCACAAACCCCGGCTCAGGCTTGAGGGGAGGTTTTTCCCCTACCAATTCCACGTCCAGGCCACTTTCTTCCTTGGCCTCCCGCAAAGCCGCCTGCTCCGGGTTTTCATCCAACTCAATATGTCCCCCGATGGGAAGCCAGCGGTTCAATTGCTTGTGGAAGATGAAGAGGACCTTCCGGTCCTTCACGATGAAAATGGAAACGGTGAAGTCGATTTTTTCGTGGAGATGGGGCACGGGCTTATGATAAACGCCGAAAATGAAAAGGCGCGCGGAAAAATCCGTGCCTTTTTCAATCAGGGAAGTTTTTGACTACTTTTTCGCCAGGTATTTCTTAAACGGCTTCCAATAATAATCCCGCCAGCCCTGGGCCAGGTCTCCCATGCGGTCCGGCAACATGGCATGGACCATGGTCAATTCGGCTCCCCTGCCTTTTTTATCGAAGGAAAGCAGGAGCAGTGAATCGGTTTCGTCTTTTTTGAAGTCCAAGTTGCGCCAAGTCTGCGCGATCAGTCGGCCGGGCACCAGCATCAGGTTCTTGCCCCAGTGGTAGCCATCCCAGGCCTTGAAGGACCCGCCCACCTTGCCGCTGGCCGTGGCCTTGCCTCCCGTGGCCTCGGTGTGCTTCTTGGAATCCAGAAAGATGTCGTAGAGTTCCTTGGGTGTGGCCTCAAACCGTACTTTTTGCTCGATGGTCAACATGAACCCCTCCTTAGTTGAGCCAATCCTGGTTCAGGAGGCCCTCATGGGTCAAGGTTATCTCGGTGAATTCCTCGGAAACTTTCTTGAAAAGAGGTCTATTCCGTTTTCGGGTAAGGGCGGTTGAACTTATAATCCCATTCATTCCGGAAAAGATTGGCCAAAAATGAAAAAAACTTGGACTCCCCTCAGGGTGATTCAATGGGCCGTGCCCCTTTTAAGGCAAAACCAGGTCCTCCACCCCCGTTATAGCGCCATGTGCCTGACCGCCTTCGGCTTGGGCGTCGATCCCCTGAACCTCCATCTTCACTTCGGCAGGGTGTTGAAAGGCGGCAAGCTTAAAAGAATCCGCGGCTATATCCAGCGCCGGATGAAGCACGAACCCTTGGAGCATATCCTCGGTGAGGCTTTCTTTTTCGGCCTTCCCTTCAGGGTCTCCGCCGCGGTCCTGAGGCCCCGGCCGGAGACAGGCCAATTGGTGGAAATAGCGCTGGACATGCTGGCGAAAATCCCCGAGGAAAGGCGCCTGGTTTTGGATTTGGGGACGGGGTGCGGGAACATCGCCATCACCATCGCCAAATACCTACCCTGCCGGGTTTGGGCCGTGGATATCTCGAAAAAGGCCCTGGTGGTCGCCCAGGCCAATGCCCGCCGTCTGTTGGGCGCGGGCGCAGTGGAGTGGCGCCGGGGGAGCTGGTTTTCGGCATTGACCAAGCGGGATCCCGGCCAGTTCCAGGTCATCTTGTGCAACCCGCCTTACATTGCCCGGTTCGAGAGGGATCTCCTGAACCGGGAAATCACGGGTTTTGAACCACCTGTGGCTGTCTTCGGTGGAAAAACCGGGCTGGACCCCTACCGGACCATGGCCCGCATCCTTCAAAAAAAGTTGGCGCCCGGTGGGGCTGCTTTGATGGAGCTGGATCCTAGCCGGGCGCGGAGGGTCAGCTCCTTTTTCAAGGGCCAGGGCCTGAAACGATCCTTCGGCAAGGATGACGCGGGTGGGAACCGGATTTTGATTCTTGAGCATTGAGTCCATGGAACCAAAGGGCTACCTGGAATAAGTTGTCCCATCCTGGTTTTTGGGTACAATATGCCCCCTGACTTGACCGGCCTCGGCCGGGTACAATTGGGGCAGTCGGAGGGTTAGTCCTAATTGGTAAGGCAGTGGACTTGAAATCCACCGGGGGAAACCCCTTGCAGGTTCGAGTCCTGCACCCTCCGCCACCCTCCGCTCTTCGAGCTTCGGGTGGCTGGCCACTTGGAAAAGAGCCGGCCCCCGAAGTCGAATAGAGCTAGGAGGTCTCCCGAAGGTTCAACGAAGGGAGCGGGATTTCCGGGCTTGTTCTTTCTGTTTTCTTTTGCCTTTGCTGTTTTCAACCTAACTTTTTCATTTAAGCCCGTGGAGAGGTGGCCGAGCGGCTTAAGGCGACGGTTTGCTAAACCGTTGGAGGGTCAAAAGCCCTCTCGAGGGTTCGAATCCCTCCCTCTCCGCCATCCTACGCTTCCTTAAAACAACACATGATTTAAGGAGACATAGGGTGTCCTCCGAAGCCTAGGACGTTAGGGGGACAGTTATGAATTATCCATCTTCGGGTGGTGAGCCATGTATTTAGTATCCCTTCGACATCCAAACCTCTACCTCTGGTAATGCCTCCTCAAACTGCGCTTTTTGTTGTGTTCCACAGCTTTTTTGACTTCTTTCCCTATTCAAGGACCCTTGGCTTAGGTAAAATAGGTAAAAGCTTATAAACGTGGAGACACCTTTGAACACCTTAACACGAAGCTGGCTTTTCCTGGTTCTCTTGGGCGGCGCTGTTGCCCTCCTGCCCGCCTGCGGTAACAAAAACAACGTTAAAACCGAAAATCCCCCCGAAACCGTCTTGAATCCGGAAACAACCCCTGTTTCCAACGGTGAATCGCCCGCGCGCAGTTACGTGGAAAAGATCCACCGCACCAAGGGCCCAAAGTCCACCACGTCCATCACTACGACGCCGGTTACCGCTGAAGGCGTCGCGACACCCGTTCCCACGCCGTTGGTTGCGACAAATCCAACCCCCGCCATGGAAAGCCCCGCGCCGGTTAAAAGGCCGGTTGCTTCCCACTGGCTTTTATGGATCCTGGTGGCGCTGGTCCTAGGAGGTATCGGTTGGTATTTCTGGACCAAGAACAAGGAAAACCAGGGCCCCACGCAACCCGCCCCGCCTACCGGTGGACTTTCGCCGGTCAGCGGGTTCACGGGCGTAATGGACCGGATCGAGGACGAGGCTGGCTCCGAGCCCTCCATTTGGTCCAAAAAAATATTCTGATTGATGCCGCGCCGTGGCCGTTCATGCCATCCTTCGTTTCCTTAAAGTCTCGATTAAAGAACGAGGGATGTCCTCCGTAGCTTGAGCGAAGGAGGACTTGTATTGAATTTCCTAACTTCGGGTGGCAATCCTTCCTTCGCGGACCCTGACCAACTCCTCGAGGTTCTCCAGCCCGATCGGTGTCCCCTTTGCTTCCTGGTTCGCGCCTACATTTACGAGCACCTGAAATCCCTCTTGGATGAAAGCGTTAACGACCCCGCCACCCGTGAAAAACTTTTCCATTCCAAGGGGTTCTGCCGGCGCCACGCCTGGCAAGGAGTCCATCAACGGCAAGCGCTGGGAATGGCTGTGATTTACAACAGCCTGATGGATAAATGGCTCCAGGAGCTTCCCCCAAAAACCCGCCGCTTTTGGCAATCCAGAAAGGCCGCGGAATGCCCCCTTTGCGAATCCGAAAAGGTTCGGGACCTCACGGCGGTTCGCGAGTTCGTCCGCTGTTGGTCGGAATCGGACAAACTCCGCGGCGCCTTTTCCGAAAAGGGCATCCTTTGCCTTCCTCATTTGGAAAAGGCGTTGGGACAAAAAATGAATGCTTCCGCGCGCAAAACCTTGAGGGAGGCGGGTGAAAAAGCCTTAAAACGGCTGATAAAAGATTTAAATGAATTTCTGGAAAAGCAGGACTATCATCGATCCCAAGAGTCCCTGGGCAAGGAATGGGACGCCTGGATCCGTGCAGTACGAATGGTCAGCGGCGAAAAGGACTGAAACTCAATTTAGGTAATAATGAGGAATTAGAAATGATGGTAAATTTTCGATATTTTTCCACCTTAAATTGACATTAATTCATAATTCGCCTTTGGGATAAGGTATGGCCGATCCTCAAAATTACAAGGATAACCGGGATTGGGGCACCACCGATTATTACTTCATCGACCTCGTCCTCATGCTGGCTTCCTCGGCCAAGATCGACCTGGGCGAGTTGGTACATCCCTATTACCACGACAAGGACGTGAACCTCCCTCGTGCGCGGATCACCATCAACATGATTTCATCCCTTATCAAGAAAACCTCCGGTAATCTCAACGTGGAGGAAAAGAAAGTTTTAAGGGAAGTTTTAGACGATCTCCAAAAAACCTACGTGGACAAAACCAAGGAAAAGATCAAAACGGGCGGCCCCAGCCTTTTAAGCCCGAATAACCTATCTTCCCGGCCCCTGGTTCCAACGCCACCCCAGCCGAAGAAAGACGTCAAGGAATGGATCGCCCTAGTCCAGCAGGAAATCGCCAAGAAAAAGCAGAACCCGCCGTCAGCCCCTCCCAAGTCTTAATCCAAAATCAAACGGGCTTCACGGACAATTCTCTTCCCTTCCAATGGCCGTGGCCCCTCCACCGGTACCAGCGCATCGAATTGACCCCGATCAAAGCGAAGAGCAGGCAACCCAAGGGATGGAAGAATACCGATCCTTTATGAAAGCCATACCGAACCGCCTGAAGCCATCGGATTCCCAGAGATATGGACGCCAGCGCGAAGCCGGGCCAAAACAACGGAGAAGAGGGGCCCATACCCACTGCCATGAAAGGCAAAATCCCGTCAAGGATCAAGACCACCTGGGCGTTCAAAAAATAAAGCGGGTGAAAACCGACAGCCGGGAAGAAGTTCTTGGAAAACCCCTGCCATACCTCTCCCGCGTTGGTGTACATGCGGCAAAAGGAAAAATCCGATCCGTCTCCATAGACCAGCCGGAAACCCTTCCGGACCGCCTGTTTGCCAAAATTCAAATCCTCCACGATTTCGTTCTTCACCACCGAGTGGCCCTCCAAAGCCCGGTAAACCTTCCGGCGGATGAAAACAAATTGCCCGCTGACGCCCGCGAACCGGCTGAAACGGCTTTCCTTTCGGAGGCCCCACCTTGCGGGTAAAAAGGCCAGGAGGGTGTAGGCCATCACGGGAACGACCAGAGCCTCCATCCAGGTTTCCGTGATTTGCCGGGTGAAGAGGGTCAGGACGTCCGCTTTTCTTCCTTCCGCCATTTGGACTGTGCGTTGGAGCATCTGCGGGCTATGCCAGGTATCCGCGTCCGTAAAGAAAAACCATTCGCCGCCGGCTTTTTGGGAAAGTTGCCAACAGGCCCAGGGCTTACCCACCCAACCCTCCGGCAGTTCCTTTCCTTTTAGAATTTTCAATTGGGGAGCCCGCCCTGAGTAAGCCCGTTCGACTCCCTTCGGGTGCTCAGGGTAGACTCCGCGCATCGAAGGGTTGTGTTTGGCCAACTCCTTCACTAAATTAAACGTGCCGTCCGTGGACCGGTCATCGAGCACCAGGACTTCAAAGTCGGGATAATCCTGCTTCAACAGGCTTTCCAGACAAGGACGGATCCGGCTTTCTTCGTTGCGCGCCGGGATGAGGACGGAAACCCTGGGCCATTTTTTCCGCCTGGGATTGGGCGGGCCGGGCTTTTGGAAAAGTCGGGTATTGTCCCAGGCGCAGAAAACAAGCCAGCCGGCCATGAACCACCAATAGGCAGCGAGTAAAACCACATGAACCTCGTAGCGGGTATCGACCAGGATTTCCACCGGCCCCAGAAGTCGCCGGGGGCCTATGAATGGTGGCATTTCGACGGAACGGACGATTCATCCGGTTACTCTTTTTCCATCCAATTCTACGCGGGGAACCTTTTTTCCGCCTATTACCAAGATAGCCTGAAAATCTATTGGAAAAAAACGAAATCACCACTGTTGGATCCTTCCCAGAATTCCGAAGCGCGGGATACGCCCGCAATGGGCCCGCCAAATCCGTTGGACTATTGTGGCGTTTCGTTCCGGCTATTCCATAGGGGAAACATGGCGTTGGAAAGCCTCCAGGAATTCTCCCAAAAATCCTTGAAGGCCTCCGACAAGCACGGCGCTGTCCTTTTGGGCCCCAATCGTTTCAATTGGGACCCAAGGGGTGACCCGCCCTCCTATGTATTGACGGCCCAGGCTCCCCTCGACAGGGCGACCGTCCGGGCCCGGCTCTTTTTTGCCCCCCTTTTGACGCAATGGCCCGCGCTTCCCCAACCGGAAAACCCTTCAACTCACACTTGGATCTTGGCCGCGCCCCTATGCCATGTGGAAGGGACTTTCCAATGGGTAAACCGCGAAGGGGAGTCCCAAAAAGAAGTGGCCTTTGTGGGCAAGGGTTACCACGACCACCATGTGGGTACAGTCCCATTGGACCGTTTCGTCAAAGCCTGGCATTGGGGGAGGGCCTTTGCGGAGGATCAGACGCTGGTTTATTCGATCCAAACACCCGTGGAAGCCGAAGAACCGACGGAGGGATTCCTTTTAACGGCCAGCAAAGACGGGATTCGGATGGCGAAAACGGAATTCAAACCCTCCAAAAACAATCGCAATTTCTTTTGGCTTCCCTACCCCAAGAGGCTGGAATCTCCCGATAATTCCGATTTCAGCGTGGAACATCATCAAACGTTATGCGATGGTCCGGTGAGCCTGATTTTTGAGGATAACGTTCAATGGACGTCTGCCGGGGAAAGTCTGAAAACTCGGGGTCTTTCGAGTTATCTTTATACCCCTCGCCTTTCCAGCCGGTTCTTTTTCCCCATGTTGAAGGGCAAGAGTCTGATAGTGGAGCCGAGTGAGGGGGGCATAGGCCCACCCCCGACCTCAGGTGATGTTTCCACCACAAGGCCCGTTGAATAAAAAAAGGGAGGCGGGAACCCGCCTCCCTTAAAACCTGTTATCCCGGTTGGCCTGCGGCCAACCACACTTGGCTCTACAGGCCAACTTGCCACAGGCCTGTCGCCAACTAAACCTATCGGTTTAGCTCCTCGGGATGACGGAATCTCTTCTTCACCCCTTGGATGATTCCGTCAATTGAGCGTCTTCTGCCCCGGGGTCCAGCCGCAGCCGGTTAGCTTGCCGGTCTCGAAGGCCGCCAAGGTGCGGATGGTTTCCTCCACATTGCGCCCGACCGCGGTGTCATTCACGGTGGCGTGCTTCAAGTTTCCCTCGGGATCGATGATGAAGGTCCCGCGCAAGGCGATTCCCTTGTCCTCGATCAAAACGCCGTAGGCGCGGGAAATATGGTGGGCTGTGTCCGCCAAGTGGGCGAACTTGAGCTTGCCCAATCCGTTCTCCTGCCAGGCTTTGTGGCTATACACGCTGTCGGTCGAGGCCGTGATAATCTCGGCGCCCATTTTCTTGAACTCGTCGAACTTCTCGTTGAAGGCCTTGATCTCCGTCGGGCAGACGAAGGTGAAGTCCAAGGGATAGAAGAACAAGACCACCCACTTCCCCTTGAAGTCGGAGAGCTTTACTTCCTTGAATTCCCCGTTTGGCATTACCGCTTGGCCCTGGAAATCCGGGGCCTTTTGTCCCACTTGAACTGGCATAGCGCTTCCTCCTTATTTAATTCAACTTTTCCACCGCTCTTGCAGGAGCAGTAGTATCCAAATCCCAACTTCCCGGTTCAAGCCCTTCCCTGGATAAATTCCAGTGTTAAAAGGCCGTTAAACCGGTTCGTCTTTTTCAAGCTGAAAAGGCCCTCAACATCCAAGCCTTTTTCTCGTGCTGTTACATCAGTCCCCCCAGGAAATCGTTGATGCCGATGTTGGGTTTCACCTCTTCCTCCCTGGGACGTCAACAACATATCGGTTTTTGTGGGACCGTCCTATAAGCCAGTTCATTTCAGGCGCGGGCGGTCCCCGAGGCGCGTCTTCCCTTCCTCAAGCAATCGGGGCAATAACCCTTGAAATGCACCGAATAATCCAGGATCTCAAAACCCCTGGCCTGGGCCTTGGGCAACTGCACCCGTTGTACGGGTCCCTCCTCCACGTCAATCACCTTGTGACAGGAAAGGCAGGTCAAATGGTGATGCCGTTCGGTATTGGGGTCGTAACGGGCCGCCGAGCCTAGGTGGCTGGCCTTATGGATGACCCCCATGTCCACCAGGGTTTCCAGCACCCGGTAAACCGTGGTGCGGGACAGGCCTGGGATCCGGCGGGCCACGTCCTCAAAGACTTGGTCGGCCGTGGGGTGGTCCTCCCGCAGGGCTAGGGATTCCAGGATAGCGCGGCGCTGGACCGTCAGGGGCACGCCCTGTTCCCGGCATAATTTCTCGAAGTGTCCCATCTTCTCGCTTAAATTTTGGGCGCTGATTTTCACAGATGGTAATTTATTACAAATGGAAATTAATGTCAAATAAATAACGCTACCATTTTTTAAGGTCAAAGCCCCGTCTTGCGGGGTCTTCCGGCAGGCTGTTACAATGCCGGCGAAAGAAATCTTATGCCCAACGACGAAACGAAAATCAAGATGCTCACCTTGGAGGAGGCCAACGCCCTCCTGCCCCAGTTGCGACTGGACTTGAAATCCCTGCGGGAACAGCGGGCCGCCATCCTGCGCACCCAAGCCCAGATCGAGATTGAGGAAATGACGGCCACCTCTTCCACTGGGGGCCTTTCACCTGCAGGACAGGCGGCCGTTACCCGCCAAATGGAAAACCTGCGGCTTCAAACTCGCAGCTTCGAGGAAAAGCTAGGGGAAATGATCCAAAGGGGCGCCCACCTGAAGGATCTGGATGCGGGCCTGGTGGATTTTTACAGCCGCCGCGATGGCGAAGTGGTGTTCCTGTGCTGGAAGGAAGATGAGCCCGGAATCACCCACTGGCATAGCCTGCAGGGCGGTTTCCAGAACCGCAAACCAATTTAAACCCGTCCAGGGCTTTCCCCCATGACCAACGGGAATCCTAGGTCCGATTGGATCCAAAATGTGAACAGATAATTCACCATTCCAATGTATCCCCATTAGAATTTCGTGGTCGGGGACCGGTACCAAAACCTCCAATCTGCCTACACGGCCTTCTGCCAACATTCGAACAATTTTACGCGGCCACCCAGGTGTTTTTCTGGGTTCCTTTTTTTCCGGGATGGGCCTTTCCTTCGCTCCACCCTTGCCTTTAAGATAAGGAGCCTTTGGGGTCTTTCCCCGGTCCCGGTTGATCCATTCCGCGTAAGGAGCCTTCCATGTCCAAGCCTTTCGACCAAGCCGATACCTTGGCCATCAACACCATCCGTATGTTGGCAGTGGACGCCACCCGCCAGGCGAGTTCCGGCCACCCCGGCATGCCCATGGGCATGGCGCCCGCGGCGCATGTGCTTTGGACCCGGCACCTGAAACATTCCCCCTCTAACCCTCATTGGTTTAATCGGGACCGCTTCGTGCTTTCCGCGGGCCATGGTTCTATGCTTCTCTACGCCCTTCTCCACCTGCACGGCTACAACCTGTCCTTGGAAGATCTGAAGAATTTCCGACAATGGGGTAGCAAGACCCCCGGGCACCCCGAATACGGCCACACCGAAGGGGTGGAAACCACCACCGGCCCCCTGGGCCAGGGCATCGCCACAGCCACCGGCTTCGCCATGGGGGAAAGGATCATGGCCGCCCGCTTCGGGGACGAACTGGTGAGCCATAAAACCTGGGTCATCGCCTCCGACGGCGACGTCCAGGAAGGCGTGTCCCATGAGGCCGGCTCCCTGGCGGGCCACCTGAAGCTGGCCAACCTCAAGGTAATCTACGACGACAACCATATTTCCATCGAGGGAGACACCAACCTGGCCTTTTCCGAGGATGTGCTGAAACGCTATGAAGCTTATGGCTGGCATACATTGCGGGTCGCCGACGCCAACGACCTGGAAGCCTTGGACAGAGCCCTGGCCGAGGCTGCGGTGGAGACGAAGCGCCCCTCCATCATCGCGGTGCGCTCCCATATCGGTTATGGCAGCCCCCTCCAGGACAACGCCAAGGCGCACGGTTCCGCCCTGCCTCCCGAGGACATCAAGAAGACCAAGGACTTCTTCAAGTGGCCCCAGGAACCCACTTTCTATATCCCGGAGGAAGCCAAGAAACGCTGCCTGGAATCGGTGGAGAAAGGAAGGAAAGCCGAGGCCGATTGGAACGCCCAACGCGACGCCTATGCCAAGGGCAATCCTGACAAGTTCAAACAGTTTGAACAGGCCCTGGCCAAGGAACTTCCGGCGGACTTGGAACAGAGACTCCCTACTTTCCCCCCGGATGAAAAGGGCCTGGCCACCCGACAGTCCTCGGGCAAAACCCTCAACGCTATCGCCAAGGAAGTCCCCTTCTTCTACGGCGGCTCGGCGGACCTAGCCGGTTCCAACGACACCCTCATCGAGAAAGGTGGCGATTTTGAGGCCGACCATTACCTAGGCCGCATTTTCCATTTCGGCATTCGTGAGCACGGCATGGCGGCCGCCTTGAACGGCATGGCCCTGCACGGGGGCGTCATTCCCTTCGGCGGCACCTTCCTGATGTTCAACGATTATATGAAACCAGCCTATCGCCTGGCGCACTTGATGGGCGTGCAGTCCATATTCGTGTTCACGCACGATTCCATCGGCCAGGGCGAAGACGGTCCCACCCACCAGCCCGTGGAAACCCTGGCCGCCATGCGGGCCACGCCCAACGGCTGTGTCATCCGTCCCGGCGACTCTGGCGAAGTACCCTATGCCTGGCTGGCGGCCCTGAAGCGAAAAAACGGGCCGACGGCCCTGGTCTTGTCCCGCCAGGCCGTGCCGACTTTCGACCGTACCAAGTTCGCTCCCGCTTCGGGCACCTTGAAAGGCGCTTATATCCTCTCCGAGGCCAAGGGCGGAAGTCCCAAGGTTATCCTCATTGGAACGGGTTCCGAGGTCCAGCTTTGCGTGAAGGCCCAGGAACTACTGGAAAAGGAAGGAATTGCGGCACGGGTGGTGAGCTTCCCTTCGTGGGAACTTTTTGCCGCCCAGCCCACTTTCTACCAGGACGAGGTTTTGCCTCCTCCGGTTCATGCCCGCGTGGTGGTGGAAGCCGCCACCTCCTTCGGCTGGCATCGCTGGGCCGGTCCCCACGGAAAGTTTGTAACCCTGGAACGTTTCGGCGCCAGCGCGCCCGGCGGTGTGGCCATGAAAAACCTGGGATTTACCGTGGAAAATTTGGTAAAGGCGGCCAAAGAAAGCCTGAAAGAAACTTAAAATCTTCTAAACAAGGAACTTTTCCTTATTTACCCAACATAACCTTTAGGTAGCAATGTTTTAAGTCAGGTCCTTAAAACTTCAGTACGTCCGATGGCAGGAGATAGAGTTTTTGGAAGCGTTTTCATCACCAGGGGCTAATTGGGGTTTTTTAAACTTAAGGTTCCCGTTTACCTAAGGATTTGCCTAATCCTCCTAAAAATGATGATTTCTTTAACAATTTTCGCACTTTTATTGTGGTAATCTTTCCAAAACAAAAGGGCTGGTTGTAGCGTCCAAAGTTTATATTAAAACGATAAAATTTATTGGAAAATGTATTACAAAATAACTGAAGGAGGCTGTGATGATTCGTTTAAAGCAAAAAGGATTCACTTTGATTGAGCTGATGATTGTTGTCGCAATCATCGGAATTTTGGCGGCCATTGCGATTCCGCGGTTCGCCCAAATGTTGGAAAAATCCAGGGAAGGGTCGACCAAGGGCAACTTGGGTTCCATTAAATCCGCCGCTTCGATTTACTACGGCGACACCCAAGGCACTTGGCCGTCCACGCTGGAATCCATGAGCATTTACGGCTTCAGCCGTTACCTGGACAACCTCTCCTCTGTGAAGGTAACGGGTGCCTTCGTGGCTGGCGCCACGAGCCCGGCGGGGAACTTGGTCACCATGACCATAATGAGTTCGGTTCCGACGGGAAGCGGCACGGGATGGCTTTACGACAGCAACTTCGGAAGCGTGTACGTAAACAGCACTGTGCAGGATTCCAAAGGCCTTCCCTATTCCTTTTACGGGTTTGAGTGACATTCGCGTAACAAGAGTTAACGGAATATTGTAAGCTGGATCGGGCATGGTTAAGCTAACACCATGCCCGAATTTTTTTCCGCCCCCAGTCCCTTAGCCTCCAAACCCAAGCTGGTCGTGTTGGGAGCGGGCTTCTCCGGTCTTACCTTCCTGAAGAAGCTCGAAAACCGGGCTTACGACGTAACGCTGATTGCCTCCCGCAACCATTTCCTCTTCACGCCCCTTCTGCCCAGTTCCACTGTAGGCACCGTGGAATTTAGGAGTATCATCGAACCGGTCCGCCGGGCCTTGAAAGGCGTCCGTTTTTACCTGTCCTCGGCCCGCGGGCTCGACGCTGGCCAAAAAGTCGTCCGGTGTGAAACCCCCGGTGGGCAGGAACTCTTTGAGATTCCTTACGATCTCTTGGTGATTGCCGTAGGCGCCAAGGTCAATACCTTCGGCATTCCCGGAGTCGTCGAAAACGCCCTTTTCCTCAAGACGGCGGAGGACGCCCGCCGCATCCGGCGGCGCACCATCGAATGTTTCGAGCAGGCGTCCGAACCCGCCGTGTCCCCGGAAAGACGGCGGCAGCTTTTGCATTTCATGGTGGTGGGAGGGGGGCCAACGGGGGTGGAATTCGCGGCCGAATTGCACGATTTCGTGATGAAGGAAGTCAAGGCTTGCTACCCCTCCCTGATTGCCGACGTCACTATCACCTTGGTGGACGCCGCCGACCATATCCTCAGCGCCTTCGATAAGTCCCTCAGCGACTACACCACTCGTCATTTCCAGCGCGAAAAAATCCAGGTGCGCACCGGCATCCGAACCGTGAAACTTGAAAAGGACCGCGCTATCCTCAACGACGGGTCCGAGGTCTCCTTCGGGATGGTGGTTTGGTCCACGGGCCTGGGGCCCACCATCGCGGTCAACAACTTCAACCTCCCCAAGGACAAGTCTTCCCGCCTCCTGGTCGACGACCTTCTCAAGGTCCAGGGACAGGATTCGGTTTATGCCCTGGGGGATTGCTCCTGCGTCATTGGCAAAAACTATCCCGCCACGGCCCAAGTGGCCATGCAGGAAGGGGCTTACCTGGGCAAGGCCCTCAACGACCTGGCCAGAGGGAAACCTGTCATTCCCTTTCGATACCGCCATCACGGAATGTTAGCCTATGTCGGGGAGGATGCGGCCATCGCCGACCTGCCCGAAATCAAGGGGAAGGGCAGGACCACTTACTTCCTCTGGCGTTCGGCCTATTTGACGAGGCTGGTGAGCTGGAAAAACAAGTTGCTCGTGATTTTCGACTGGCTTAAAACCGGCCTCTTTGGAAGGGATATCAGCCGGTTTTAAGAAATCGGGCGCCTGTCCAAACGCTCTACCGTGCCCCAACTCCCAAATATGCCAAATATCTTTGAAGAACCGGCGGTTTGCCATTTCCAGCCACTATTTGTGCTGTTAAAAAATCGAGCCGGAATATTTGTCAAAACTCATTTTTCGGAAAAGAACCTCAAAAAACGTTAAAATTGGTTAGTTTTTCGGCTCCCTCGCCCAAAGCAGCTAGGTATCGATTTTCCTGTATGAAAGAGGGTCGGTGTGCGTCGATGCCTCTTCGTTGAAAAGGAAATCGGTGCGATACCAACTTCTTAAAATATTTTCCAAGGGAGAGTTGGCATGAAAGTGCTTATCATCGACGACGAAGAAGGCATCGCCAAAATCCTTTCCAAATTCATCCAGCAGGAAGGACACGAGGCTTTTTCAGCCTTCACCGCCAAGGACGGCCTGGAGCGAGCCGAGACCCTGAATCCTGATGTCATCCTCCTAGACGTCCACCTGCCGGATATGGTCGGCTTGGAGGTTTTAGGTCAAATCAACGAACGGAAAATGCCTGCCCGGGTGGTCATGATCACGGGCGAGGGTTCAGTGGATACGGCAGTGCAAGCCATGAAGATGGGCGCCGAGGATTACTTGGAAAAGCCCCTGAACGTCGAAAAGCTGAAGATCGTCATCAAGAAGATCGCCGAGAAACAGGGCCTTCTGAGGGAAGTTTCCGCCCTCAAGAAGCAGCGGCGGGAACTTTACCGCAAGGACTATCTTTTTCTCACCGACCCGGAAATGCAAAAAATCTATGATCAAATCGAACAGGTGGCCCAACAGGACAAAATTACGGCCCTGATTCTGGGCGAAACCGGCACGGGCAAGGAGCATATCGCCAAACTCCTTCACTCCCTTTCTCCCCGCGCTTCCCAGCCCTTCGTGGAACTCCACTGCGGGGCGCTGCCCGAGACCATTTTAGAGTCGGAGCTTTTCGGCTACGAACCGGGCGCCTTCACCGACGCGCGCAAACAAAAGCGTGGCCTTTTTGAAGAGGCGCAGTTCGGCAGCGTCTTCCTGGACGAAATCGGCGAGCTGACGCCGGCTGTCCAGACTAAACTCCTGAAGGTCCTTGAACAGAAAACTCTCCGACGCCTGGGGGGAAACCGGGAAATCCCCCTGGATGTGCGGATTATCGCGGCTACCCACCGCAACCTGGAAAAGGAAGTGCAGGAAGGCCGATTTCGGGCCGACCTGTTTTACCGCTTGAATGTGGTGCCCATCACCCTTCCCCCCTTGCGGTCCCGGCCGGAAGACATCGAGCAGCTGGCCCATTTCTTCTTCAAGGAAGCCTGCCAGGCCTTCGGAAGAAAACTGAGCCTTCTTTCCAACGATGTCCTCGAGAAGCTTAAAAATTACGGCTGGCCCGGCAACGTAAGGGAATTGAAGCATGTCATCGAACGCATGGTCATCACGACCAAAGACTCCGGCATTACAGTGAAGGACCTGCCGAAGGAAATCATGGAAGCCCGGAAGTCCGCGGCCCCTTCCAAAGGTTCCATGAGCAAAGAAGACGCGGAGAAAGAGAACATCCAGAAGGCTTTGGTCGAGACCAACGGCAACCAATCCAAGGCCGCGGAAAGACTCGGCATCACCAGGAAAACCCTCTTCAACAAGATCAAGAAATACGATTTGAAGCTATCGGGGGAATAACCTCATATTTAGGGAAGCAAGGCGGCCGCGGACTGGTCGAGAAAAAACGCCAGCTTTCCCGTGGCGGGACGCAGGTATTGGATGGGATAGCGGGGAGGCTCGGAAGAGCCGCCCAAACTTTCCTTCACAATAGCCGCCTTTTTCTCTCCCTCCACCAAAACCATTAGGAACCGGGCGGCGTTCAAGACCGGGAAGGTGAGGGATACCCTTTCTTTACGGGCCTCATCCACGAAATAACCCACCACCCATTTTTCCATCTCGTTCACTTGGGGCACGCCGGGAAATAGGCTGGCCGTATGGCCATCCTCTCCCATGCCCATCAAGGCCAGGTCGAAAACCGGGGCCGAGGCGTCTCCAAAGAATTTCCTCAACTTCATCTCATACGCCGAGGCCGCCTTGTCCACGGGCAGGGACCCGTTCGTGGCGGGAAATAGGTTTTCTTTGGGAATGGGCACGCGGGACAGCAGGCACTCCTGCGTCATTCGATAGTTACTGGTTTCGTGATCCAAGGGCACGTGGCGCTCATCCACCCAGAAAAAATAGGTTCTGGCCCAGGGAATGAGAGTCCGGTAGGGCTCCTCGGTGAGCTGTTGGAATAGTCCCCGGGGAGTGGCCCCTCCGGAGAGTGCCGCCAGAAAGCGGCCCCTTTCGTTCACGGCCTCCCGGGCGATCTGCATGAACTGGTGGGCGGACTCCTGGAACAAGGTCTCCGGCGTGGGATAGACCCGTACTTCGGGTTGAAAGAGCAAAACCTTAGGGCGAACCGCCTTCGGTCCCCGGGGAACGGAGGTCTTGGGGGCGGGCCTGGTTTTCAACTTCCTTTTCTTTTGTTTCGCTGGGGATCTGTTTTTTTTGCCCTTCAGGTGTGCCGGAATCATTTTCTTGGGGGACATTTTTCCTCCGCGGTCGTAGCGCTTAGGGGTGGCAGGTTGGGTTTAATCCAGGGTTAACTTGGGTTTGACTAACACCGATCCGGCCATCGCCAGGGTCTTCTTCCAAAGAGGGTCTTCCTCCAAATGCTTGAGGCCCAGGGTCAACAATTCATTGGAATGAAGGTGGTCGAAGGAAACGGTGCGGGAAAAGGCCACCTTGTGCATGACCTCCGATCGGGCGACGACACAATAAGGGTCCTGGTCCCGGACCACGGTGAAAATCCCTTCCTGCCCTCCGCCGGTGGCGATCCCTACGGCGAAAATCCGGTCCCGTTTCATGTCGGGCACGGGCACGGGTTTCAGGAAAACTTCTACGTTTCCCCGGGCCCCCTCAAAAGTGAGGCGGTCCGTGAACTCCGAAAGTCGGGGCCCCAGGTAATGCCAGCCCAATTGGGACGCCAGCCAGCAGGCCAAAAAAAAGCTGCGCGTGGGCTGGGTTCCCTCCCCATACTCGATGGTGACCTTGCGGATATCCTTCAGGGCCTTGGACCATTCCCCATCGAAAAGCTCGGCGATCAAGGACCTCCACCTTTGGATGCGGATCCAATTCAGGTCGCCCAGGAAGGTGTGGGGGTAGCGGCTGTGCCAGAAGGCGGCCAGGCGGGTGAGGGATTGCACGGGCTTTTTGAACTTAGAGGAATCCACCCAGACGCGGTTGGATTCCTGGGCCATCTTCTCGAAAAAGGCGTTTTCATAGGGCAGGTCGCCGGGCCACCAAAACTCCACCGGCAGGTCGGGCATCAAGAGGGAGAAGGCGAAGCCGTAGAGGTTTTCGATGATTTCGGGCTGGGCCACTAGCTTGATGAGGTCGCAGCAGACCCTCTTTTCTCGGCCCGCGCCGAAGAGGCAATGGCCGGAAAGGTAGGAACGCAGGGGGGGTTCACTGCGGTCGGCTGCGGGCCGAACCAGGATGTAGCGACCCGGGTGCTTTTCCGCCAAGTCGTTGAGGATTTGCTCTACCCGGTACCCTTCCCCATGGTCCGAGGCATAGGCCACCAGGTTGGTGGTATAGACCCGCTGGAGGCCCAGTTCCTGGCCCTTGTCCTCGGGCCCGGCCTTCCAGAGCTCGGCCAGGTCTTTTTCAATGGATTGGGCTGAAACGGTCATTTCATACCTCTTAAAACCACTCAACGGTCGGCAGTCCACGGTCAACGGTTTGGCAGAAAAGGTTCAAGCCTTTCGCTTTGCCGACGAATGTCGACCGCAGTTAGAGTCGTCGCCATTTGCGCCAGGATTTTTCCAGCAGGTGGTCGGCCGCGGCCGGGCCCCAGCTGCCCGCCTCATAATTGGGGAAATCCCCCTCAGGTTCGGTGTTTTCCCACCGGCTTAACACAGGCATCAGGGCCTCCCAAGCCGCCTCGGTCTCGTCCCCGCGGATGAACAGCGTGGCGTCCCCCAGCATGCAGTCCAATAGCAGGCGCTCATAAGCCTCGGAGGTGCCTTCCGCGAAGGTGGTGCCGTAGCGGAAGTCCATATTGACGGTCTTGGCTTCCATGGTCATGCCCGGCACCTTGGTCTCGAATTTGAGCGTGATGCCCTCATCCGGCTGAATGCGCACCACCAGCACGTTCGGAGACAGTTCGCTCACATTGCTCTTGAAAAGTAGGTTGGGAGGCTCCTTGAACTGGATGGACACCTCGGTAGCGCGCTTGGGCAGCCGTTTGCCGGACCGTAGCAGGAAAGGCACGCCGTGCCAGCGCCAGGTGTCGAGGTATACCTTGATGGCGGCGTAGGTGGGCGTGATGGACTTGGGGTTGACGCCCTCTTCCTGCCGGTAGCCCGGCACCCTTTCCCCCGCCAGGTATCCGGGGCCGTACTGTCCGCGCACCGCGAACTGGGAAAGGGTCCGTTCCTCAAAGGGCCGGATGGATTTCAGGATCTTCAGCTTTTCGTCCCGGATGGCGTTGGCCTCGTAGGTCACTGGCGGCTCCATGGCAATGAGGCACATGACCTGGAAGAGGTGGTTCTGGAACATGTCGCGCAACACGCCCGAGCTCTCGTAATAGCCGGCCCGGCTTCCCACGCCCAAGTCCTCGGAGGCCGTGATCTGCACGTGGTCCACGTGGCGACGGTCCCAGATGGGTTCAAAGATGGAGTTGGCGAACCGCATGACCAGGAGGTTTTGGACCGTCTCCTTGCCCAGGTAATGGTCGATGCGGTAGATCTGGTTCTCCTTAAAGACTTCCTTGACCTTCACGTTCAATTCCTTGGCCGAAGCCAGGTCATGGCCGAAGGGCTTCTCGATGACGATGCGGGCGTAGCCCTTTTCCTCCCGGTTGAGGCCCGCCGCCCCCAGGTTGGAGATAATGGCCTCGAACACGTTGGGCGGCGTGGAAAGGTAGAAGATGCGGTTAGCGGCGGCGCCGTTTTCCGCGTCCAAATCGTCCAGCAGCTTGGAGAGGGCCTGGTAGGCCTTAAAATCGTCATATCCCCCCGCTACGTAGTGGAAGTTTTGTGAAAAGCTCTCCCAGAGGGAATCGGACAATTGGGGTTTGCTTTCCTTCAGGGATTCCTTCAGGTGCTTTTTAAAGTCCTCGTCGGTCATCTTGGACCGGGAAATGCCCACCAGGTTGAAGGAGGTCGGGAGCATGTGTTTCTCGAAGAGGTCGTAAAGGGCCGGGACCAGCTTGCGGTGGGTCAGGTCGCCGGAGGCGCCGTAAATGACCAGACTGCAGGGTTCGGGAACACGGTCGCTGAAAAGGCCTTGGCGCAGGGGATTTTCCAAAAGCGCGGCGGTTGCCATAAAAAACCTCGGAAAAAAAGATTTTAGGTGAGACCTTATTTTAGCGGACTTATTTGAACCGAGCCTTGTAATTATTTCAACCCTGCCCCAAACTTGGGGAAACTCGTGTTTTTAGGGTGAAACCCAAAACGAGGTGACAGCTACCCGTCGACGGTCCCAGCAAGGCCTAAAAGTCATGATCCCGCCCGCCCGGCTGTCGACTGAGGAGGGTGTTTATGGCGGACTTCAAAAAAATTGTTCCCCAAAACGTAGCGGGCGAGTTTTTCGTGGATTCCACCTGCATTGACTGTGACACCTGCCGCCAGCTGGCCCCCGCCGTTTTCGAGGATGGGGGGAACACCTCCTTCGTCCAGCGCCAGCCCAAGACCCCTGAAGAAGCCCAGGCCGCCTTTCGGGCCCTTTTAGCCTGCCCAACTGGGTCCATCGGCACCCTCCACAAAAATAAGGCCTCGGAAATCATGGACGATTTCCCCTTGAAAATCGAGGATGGTGTTTTCTACTGCGGTTTCAATTCCCCTAAATCCTACGGTGGCAACAGTTATTTCATCCGTCACCCCGAAGGCAACTGGCTAATAGACTCTCCCAAGTTCCTTCCCCACCTGGCGCGCAAGTTCGGGGAAGCGGGTGGAATCCGCACTATCTTCTTGACCCACCAGGACGACGTGGCCGAGGCCGCCCATTACGCGGAAAAGTTCGGGAGCCAAAGAATCATCCACGAGGAGGATAAGGACGCCCAACCCGGCGCTGAAATCATTGTAAAGGGCATGGACATACTGGAACCCGTTCCGGGCTTCAAGATCATCCCCACCCCCGGCCATACCCGGGGCCATTGTGTTTTGCTTTATAAGGATAAATACCTTTTCACCGGAGACCACCTCTGGTGGCGCCGTCGTCGAAAACAATTGGGGGCTTCCCGTAATGTGGCATGGTATTCCTGGCGCAAACAAACCGAATCCATGGAGCGGCTGATGCGGTTTGATTTCGAGTGGATTCTGCCCGGCCACGGCCAGAGGATCCAACTGCCAAAGGCGGGAATGAAAAAGGAATTGGAAGCCTTGGTCCACCGTATGAAGGCCTCCCTCGAGCCAGGCTGGAATGATTAAGTGGGTGTGAGTCGCCTTATTTTTGGGCCTTTCTTTGTGCTTTTGTGGTTCAAACCACTTTTATTTTTGATTTTTGTCGGCGTCTCTTAAAATGGCGGGATGGCGAGAGGAAAAGCGGCAAGATCCATACATTTCAGCAAGCTTTCCCCGGGGTTAACCGGTGCCCTGGGGTTCCTACTGGTCCTGCTGGCCCCGGGGCTCGGCCAGGCCGTGACGCCCATGGACTATTACAACAGCCTGGTGGCGGGAGGGAACGACGCCGGCTTTAAGGACGGGGCTTTCGCCCTGGCCCGGTTTAACGGCCCCTCGGGACTCGCTATGAACGAGGGGGGCGATGAGCTTTTCGTAGCGGATTCAAGGAACCACCGCATCCGGGTGGTCCACCTCGATTGGAACAACGATGTGGAAACCCTGGCGGGAAACGACACGGCCGGGGCAACGGATGGGCCCGTCTCCATCGCAACTTTCAACCATCCGACGAAACTGGCCATGGCCTCCGGAAACCTGCTGGTGGTCTACGACGATGGGAACCACTCGATCCGGCTGATCGACCTTAAAACCCAGGCCGTTTCCACCCTGGCCCAAAACCTCAACGTGGCGGACCTGCTTTACCGGCCGCAGGATAACAGCCTTTACTTTTCCGAACCGGACAGCCGGAAAGTGGAAAAGCTGGACATGAAATCGCTGGAGGTTTCAACCGTCCTTTCCAACAATCCCCAGGTGCCTTCCCCTGCCGCCCTTTGCCTGTACGAAGATAATCTCTGCGTGGCGGACAGCAACTCGGCCACCATTTACGAAGTACCGCCCCCGAACGGACCGTCCACCGTCGCAACCCCGGCTCCCCTTTCGGTGTTGGGAAACGTCAAAGACCTGCTGGCGCTTTGCTCCAGCGACGGCAACCTTTACGCCCTGCAGCGGGGAGGTTTCCTGTGGAAGGTGGCGCCTGAACCCGGCATGGTGAAGTTCCCCACCCCCTGGGGCTTCCTATTCAAAAACCAGGATCACCAGGGGCGGTTCCCCTTTCTGAACCTCCCCGGGGACCGCCCCGTGGGATTCTTGGCTTCCCTCATCGAAGCGAGGAAATTTTACATTTCGACGGACAATTCCGTCCTAAGCGTCCGGGATTATAGCTTCGAGAAGTATTGGGGGGCCATGGAATGGGATGGCCGCCCCCTGACCGATTTCGATTACCCCCCCAAAAAGCCACCGAGGACTTTCCGGATCTTGACCATCGGGGCCTCCAGGAATTCGGAGTCGGTTCCCGTTCCCCCGGACCCGGACACCCCAGTCAACGAGGACCTGGAAAGCGGCGACCCCATGGTCAGCAACTTCTCGAAACAACTGGAGTTCATGCTCAACACGGAGGTGGCGCTCGGGAACAGGGACATCCATTTTGAGGTGATGAACATCTCCCGGCGGGGGGACGCCTTGAGTACCTTCGTCTGCCAGGACGTGCCCACAATCGTCGAGAAATACGACATCGACCTTGTCCTGGCCTTGACGGACCGCAGCGGTTACAAGGACTATTACATGAAACCCCTGACTTCCGAGGGGATACCGGCGCAAACGGCGCCCCCGGGATACATGGACAAACCCCTCTCCCAAAGGGCGGCGACCGCGGAGGCCAGGGACATCCTCCAACGCCTTAAGAAACTGAAAATGCCCGTCTCCGAAAAGCAGGATTGCCCCGGGGACCAGCTTTGGGACCTGATGTGTTCCCCGGACCCCCAGATCCGCAACGACATGATCGAGTTGACGGGCCGGCGCCTGAAGATTTTAAGCGATAAGATCGCCAACCTTCGCACCTCCTCGGGCAGCCTCCCCCAACTGTACTTTTACTATGTCCCCTGCGCCGATTTCCCCAACGAATGCTGCGATTCCTTTTACGGCGATCTTTGCGGACGCTTCCACTTGGACTTCTTCGACTTGAGCGAGCCCTATAACGCCTTGGTTCGCAGCTATTACCCCACCGACACCAACCATTACACGGTTTACGGGAACGAATTGATCGCCGTGCTTTTGGAGCATTACCTGATCGAAAACAACCTGATCCCCTTTCATTCTGCCTTGGGAATGGGCCGAAGCCAGTAAGGCCGGGCGCCATTCCCCTTTCCACCCGGCCGGCGTTTCTTCCTGGGTGCTAAGATGCCTCCCCCGGCTTCCACGATGGGGAGCCTCTTGAATGGGTCCGTGGATCTCTCAATACTTGATCTCGCCGACCTTCTCCTTCACCTGGGAAAGAAAAGCGTCCGGCAGGGGGGCGTAGGATAAGTCGGCCTCCAGCTTCTGCCCGTCGGATAAAATCCAGTTCAGGAAGTCCACCAAGGCCTTTCCCCTTTTGTGGTCATGGGCGACGTTGAAATAATTCTGGTGGACCAGCAGGTAGGAAAAGGCGCAGAGGGGATAGGCTTCCTTGGCGCGGGACTGGTCCAGGTTGACCTGGAAGCCCTCCGGCAAGCCTTCCAGGTCGGAAAGGGCCGCGGCCAGCGATTCCGTCGAGGGCTCCACGAAACTCCCGGCCTGGTTATTCAAGGCCGCCGTGGGCAGGTGGTTTTGCGCGGCGAAGGTCAGGTCCACCGCCGCCACCGTGCCGGGCCAAAGGCGTAATTTCTCAAGGGCCTTCCCGTTTCCCTTCACGTTCTGCCCCACGGGCCAGTGGAGTTTCTTTTCTTTTTCGTTTTTAAAGGCCCATTGGGAATCGGCCTTCACCAGGAAGGACGGGAAAAGGTCATGCAAACCGCTTTCCTCTTCCCGGTGGACCACGCGGATTTCGATGTCCGGCAGGTCCACGCCGGGGTTCAATTCCTTGATCGCGGGGTCGTTCCATTTCTGGATAACGCCCCGGAAAATGCCCGAAAGCACCGTGGGCGTCAATTGGAGGCCGGTCTCCACGCCCGGCAGGTTGTAGGTAATGGCCACCGCTTCCACAGCCACCGGCAAGTGCAGGATGGCGCGGCTTTGCACCAACTGCCCCTCCTCCAGGGTGAAGGGGGTGTCCACCACGGCGAAGTCCGAACCATGGTTCAGGGCTTTCTGTACGCCCTCCGAGGAACCTTTGGCTTCGTATTGGACTTTAACGGTGGGCTGCGCTTGGCGCCATTCCTTGACCCATTTCCCCAAAAGGGGTCCGGCTAAAGCCGAACCGGTGCCTTTCAGGGAAGTGTCGGCGAAGGCCTGGGATACGGACAAGAGGACGATGGCGGCCAGAAGCTTTGATATTTTCATGTGTTGCTCCGTTATTTTTTCCTATAAATGCCGGTGACGCGTTGAGGCTTGGCGTCCGAGATTGCCACGACCTTAACTTACCGTCAATTCAAAAAAAACCGAAAGCCGGCTGGAGCCGCTTGAAGCCCTTAAAAAGACGCGTCTTTAAAAGCCTCTTCCTTGTCTTAGGCCCTTTCGCAACGTATCATGACTGAAACCATTTTTTGGCGGGAAGCCCCATGAAAGCTTACGATTACGAAAAGCTCAACCGCGATTTCGAAGCCCAATCCTCCGAGGACATCGTCCGCTGGGCGGTGGCGGAATTCGGCGACGGATTGGTCATGTCCACATCCTTCGGCGCGGAAAGCGCGGTACTGCTTCACCTGGTCACCCAAATCAAACCCGGTATCCCCGTGCTATTCACCAACACGGGCTTCCATTTTAAAGAAACACTGGACCACCAGGATTACCTGGTCAGCCGCCTCAAATTGAACCTGCGGGAATTGACCCCGGAAATCCCCCATGAGGAATTCCTGTCCCAATACGGCAAGCTTTACGAGCGGGACCCGGACGCCTGCTGCGCCATGAATAAGATCGCGCCCTTTGAGAAAGCCCTGAAGGACTACCAGGGCTGGATTACCGGCATCCGCCGCAACCAGGCCGTGACCCGCCAGGGAGCGCCTTTCGTGGAAAACTACCGTGGCACCCTGGTCAAGGTGAGCCCCCTGCTGAATTGGACAGGCAAGATGCTCTGGGATTACGCCAAGAAACACGGCCTGCCCTACCATCCCCTCTGGGAAAAAGGCTACCTGTCTATCGGCTGCTCGCCTGAAACCTGCACCCGTCCGGTCAAGCTGGGGGAGGACGCCCGTTCGGGCCGCTGGGCCGGCACGGGCAAAATCGAGTGCGGCATCCATTCCTTCTCGAAGGAAGAACCGGCTTCACCCCCCTCAAAATAACCCCGCCCCTCCGCCCGCCGTTTGGGATAAAATTTTCCCCAGGCGGAACCACAAATTTTTCCGGCGTCCACCCGGGCCCGGAAAGGGCTCCCTTTTGAAAACCATGAAGTTCGACCGGACTTAGGGCCGAAAGGGCAAAGCATGAAACCGATGCGATTCACCTTGGCAGCGGCATTTTTCGCCTTAAGCCTGGCTTTCACCGCTTATGCCCAGGATTCCGCCGCGCAGTACTTGGCCGCGGGGAACAAGCTGTACCTGGGAAAAAATTACAGCCAGGCCCTCCGTTGCTACCAGTCGGCGTTGAAACTGAACCCCCATTTATGGCAGGCCTACGAGGGCCTGGGCAATTGCGAATTGGCCCAGGGCGACAAAGCGCAAGCCCTCTCGGATTACCGGGCCTCCCTGGCCCTTAACCCCGGCAACCCCTCCTTAACCTCGCTCACCCTATCGCTCCAGTCCCAATTGCCGTCGGGCGCCGATTCCGCCGATTCCACGGCTTCCTCCGGCGAAGACGAGGAGGGGAAACCTTTCAAGCCCTATTGGGAAAATGAATTCGGGTTAAGCTCCACCAACCAGCAGGCGGGGCAATCCACCAATGCCCTTTCCTATACCGGCACCCAGCATTTCACCGAGGACGGGGATTTCGCCTCCGGCGAACTCCAGCTCGAGCGGCAAAAGGTGGAAGGGGCGGCCTCGGGCATCGGCGTCCTGACCTTCGAGGGCGGGTTGGGGTTGGGGTTTTTCTCACCCGCCCTCTCTATCGGAGGTGAGTGGGGCCAAAACGCCTGGCACCAGTTGGACGGAAACCTGACCCTCGGTTTCCAACTTTGGGACCCCTTGGCGTTGAATTACACCCTGGGAGGCAACGCAGGCTACCACGATGGACCGGTGTCCCAATTCTATCCTTCCATCAACGAAACCGCGCGCATCGACACGGCCAGCTGGAACACCACCTTGGGGCCCAGTTTTACCCCCTGGGATTGGTGGTCTATTTCCACGACAGTGGGTTACGAGTACGACATCACCTATGAATTGCAGGGCATCTATCACCCGAACAAAAAGGTCCCCATCAACCAAGCCGAACAAATCGACACCCTCAACCTGGCCCTGGATTTCACCCTTTTCAAGGGCTTCATCCTGGACCTGGCCCCCCAAGTGGGCCGGGAATATTTGCCTGCAGGCGCGGTTTACAACCCGAAGGCGGGCGGTTTGGTGTTTAACACCTCGCCTACTTCCCAAAACTTCGTGGGCGGCACTGTTTCCGTCAGCTACAGTTTCGAGTAGCATCCTTGGGCCCCAGATCAAGTCCACCCAGGAAAAAACAATGATGAGGCATCCTATCCTTGTGGTAATCCTGATGGCGGTTCTAGGGAATATGGGCGTCCCTTCCAACGCCCAAACAACCCCCGCCGCCTCGGTCACGCCGTCCCCGGGCCAGTCCGCCCAAGGGGATGAAGGCGACGAAGATCGGATCTTGGGGGATTTGGAGAAGCCTTTTGTGCCCCACTGGACCGGCCAGTTGGGCCTCACTTACTCCACCCAACCCACCCAATTGAGCCAGGGCCAGCAAACCGAACAGCTCAACCTGACCGGCACCTACAACATCACCGAAAGCGGCACTTACCTGTCCCTGGAGATAGCGGGGGGGGAGATGTTGTTGGAGGGCGCCAATACCAATTTTGGGGAAATCACGACGGAAGGCTGCCTGGCCATGGGAGTTTTCCTGCCCACCCTTTCTTTCTCCCTTGAGGAGGGTGCCTCCGCCCTGAATTCCTACAGTTCGATTTTGAACTTAGATTTTGAGGTTTTGGATTCCCTCACCGTGGGCCCCCTGGTCAGCGGGGGCTTGGAAACCCATCAGGGTCCCGCCTCGCAGATTTACCCCAATGCGTCCAACCCCGATTCCTTCCTCGTCGTCAGTACGGGCGATTGGAACGCGGGGGTGGAAGTCTCCTTCGTTCCATGGGATTTTGAGACCCTGACGCTTACCGGGCAACAGGAAATCGACGTGACCTTCCAAACCAACGGCATTGATGGCAACAACGTCAAATACATCAACCAGTCCGACCGCATCCCCTCCCTCACCCTGGAAACCGAAACCACTTTTTGCAAGGATTTCCAACTGGTCCTGTCCGCCCAGGCGGGCCAGGAGTTTTACTCGGCGGGCACCGTCTTCAGCCCCATCACGGGTAAAACCCGGACCTTCACCCAGCCCACCGTGGAGAATTTCACGGGTTATACGGTAGGGCTCCTTTACAACTTCCAATAAAGGCGGCTGACAGCTCACAGGTGACAGTTCGCAGCGAGGTCTTTAAAGCCTTTGCTGTGAACTTTGAGCCACCTTTAGAATTTGTAGGCCAAGGAAACCCCATACCCGTCCCGATTGGGGCCTAAAGAGGTTTGGACGTTCAAGGCGGGGCGGCCCAGGATTTGCAGCGTGAGGAGGGTTGCAGCGTGGGTGCCTACCGCGATCCAGGCCCTTTGCCGCACCCCGGGATTGGAAGCATCCAAAAGGGTCACCACCGGGTAAAGGGTCTTGGCGATGCCGTCCGCGTTCACGAAAAACAGCCCGGCGTCATAGTCGTTGGCGGCGAAAAACAAGGTCCATCCCAGGGCGTCCACGCCCGCGGCGGACCAGGCGTAAACATCGGAGTGGTCCTCGAAGGCCTCGGTATAGGCCCAGGCGTAATAATCGGCCAGTACCACGGGAATGGTCACGGCCTCGTTTGCAGCATGAACGCTCACCGTTATCGTCCAGCACGCGAGGAAACCGATAACGAGAATCATTTTTTTAAACGTGAAATGCCTCCAGGGAAGTTTTGAGTTCCAAGTTATTAAAATTTATGCTTTGCAAAATATATATATGGATTTTCGGATTCGCCTTCGAATCCGAAAATCCCATCAACTCAACACTCATAACTCTGAACTTGCATTAGTCCGGACGGGACGGCCGTCCAGCACGTACACCTTGCCTTCGGACAGGATCCATTCCACCTCAGTGAACTGGCCCCAGCGGCCCGCCAATTTTCGGGTGAGCTTCACCACGTCAAAAAGCTCGAACCCCCTCAAAGGGAAGGACTTGGGGAAATAATTCCAGGGGGTGTCCAGCCAGCCCTTGAAAAGGGTCCGGTCGGGGGTGAGCCGGAGGATCAACACTTCCCCCTTGGGAAGGGACGTCACCCTTATCTCCACGTCGGTGAGCTTGAATCCCCGGGGTGGGAAGGAACGGCAGACCCCCACCGCCGAGGCCCTGAGGGCCTTTTGAACGATGAAATACCGCTTGGCCGT
>JASHQZ010000138.1 GCA_030038835.1 candidate division FCPU426 bacterium | reverse complement strand
TTCTCCACATCCTCCGCCGTTTCATTGTCGGAGGCCAGCACCGCGTCCACGGACAGGGGCTGGGCCAGGATGGCTTCCATGCGGGCCGCCGCTTGGGAGGGCAGGATCCAGGGGGCCGCCACGACGCGCATATCCCCCCGGTCGATGAGGGGCTGGAGCGCTTTCATCTGTCCCGCACGGATTTCCCTGGAAGGGACATCCGACGGGCGGCCTCCCAAAAGAACGTAGCGGCCCTTGGGAAGCTTCCGGGCCATGCTTCGGGCCTCTAATTCACCTGCCTTCTCGGGGTTGAAGGCAATGAGGTAATCCAAGCCGCAGCCGGGGATGGGAGTTTCCAGGGCAATCACCTTGATGCCGGCCTGGTGGGCGGCACCGACCAGGGACGCCGCCTTGGACGCGTCGCAGGGAAACACCACCAAGGCCCCGATGCCCTGGGCGATCAATTCCTGGACCTGCTTTTGCTGAGCGACCGGGTCATCCCCCGCGTCCTTCACCAAAAACATGGCGCGGTTTTCCTCCATCTGATCCAGCAACCTGCGGGTGAAGGGTTCCCGGCTATGGTCCAGGGAAAGGCCGATCTTGACCGTGGGCCCCCAATGGCCCCAACCGGTTAAAACGAAGAAGGCGAGAGCGAAGAAGATGGAATTCCACCAACGCATGGGTTCCTCACTAAGGGGAAGAATCGAGCGGATTACCACAAGATTATAAATACAAGGCTCAGCGGGTTTAAAGGGATTAACCTTGCCCAACCGAGTGTCACGCAAGGGGGCCCATTCCCGGGTTGCGAAGCACCCTTTTCGGCGTTACAGTTTGGGGGCGGGGGCCCGGCCCGAAGGCCCCGGAAAAAGGTATGAAAGGAAGCCGAAACCCATGGCCCGGACGCAAGCCATTCTCAGCCCCGCTTTGCTGCTGGGCTTGGCCCTTTGGGCCCGCCCCTGCCTCGCGCAAGAGGACGATCCGGGGATGGTACGGACCCTGGGAATTGATTCGGCCCAGGTGGAAAACGCCTATTACCTCGAGGCGACGTACAACAATGACAGTTCCCCCCACCCGATATTTTATTTGTACGGCGAGGGGTTATTCACCCTTACGAAGGACCTGGGCTTGGAAGCGGATTTTCCCACCCTGGACAGCCCGGAGCCCCTGGGCCAGGGGCCGGCGGTCCTGGGCCCCATCGGCCTTAACTTGCGCGAGGAGGTTTACCATTTCGGGGGATGGAGCAGCGAGACGGCGGGCGCGTTTTCCATCGAGGGCGGCGGAGCCTACGGCTTTTCCGAGCCCCGGTTTCCCTGGATCGGAAGCAGCTGGTCCCTGGAGGCCCTGGGCGGTTACCGGGTGGGCCGTCTTTCGCTGCAGGGAAGCTACGGTTACCAAGGCGGGCTTGACCCGGAGGTGCCGAGCCTTTGGCAGGCCAACACGTCCTTGGGCTACCACCTGGCCTTGGACTGGTATGTCCAGGGCGAGGCGGATTTCACGGCCGTCACCCGCCCCTATCCCAATTCCTTTTGGTCCCTTGTCCCGCAGGTGGCCTTCCAGCCGGGGGACTGGCTTTTCGAGTTGGGCGAAGCCCTCAATTCCCCTTCGGGGATCACGGAACTGATGGTAGCCAGGGCTTTCTAACCCGCGGTTTCCCGGCGACTTGGGGCTTTCCAGGTGTTATAGTTGGGCCCCATTTTTCCCTGCGAGGTTCCCATGATTCCTATCCGCCTGGCCCACAGCCCGGACGCCGACGACGCCTTCATGTTTTACGGCCTGGCCAAGGGCAAAATCGACACCGAAGGCATCGGCTACGAGCATATCCTCAAGGACATCCAGACCCTCAACGAGTGGGCCAAGGAAGGCCGCATGGAAGTCACCGCCCTCTCGGCCCACGCCTATGCCTACGTGAAGGACAAATACGCCCTCCTGACCCATGGGGGGAGCATCGGCAAGAATTACGGCCCCATGGTGGTGGCCCGGGAAGGGAGGCCCATCGAATCCTTCAAAAAGATCGCGGTGCCCGGCAAGATGACCAGCGCCTACCTGGCCCTTAAACTGCGCCACCCGGATTTCGAGGAAGTGGTCATGAACTTCGACGCCATCCAGCCCGCGGTGGCCAGGGGGGAAGTGGAGGCGGGGCTCCTGATCCACGAGGGGCAATTGACCTACCAGAACGACGGGCTCAAATGCGTGGTGGAGCTGGGTCAATGGTGGTTCGAGAAAACCCGGCTGCCCCTGCCCATGGGGGTCAACGGCATCCGGCGGGACCTGCCCGGGGACGTGAAAGCCAAGGTTTCCAAGCACTTGAAACAGTCCATCCAATATTCCCTGGACCACCGGGAGGCGGCTCTGGATTACGCCCTGGCTTTCGGGCGGGGCCTGGCCCGTGACGTGGCCGATAAGTTCGTGGGCATGTGGGTCAACGACCGCACCGTGGATATGGGCGAGGAAGGCCAAAAGGCCATCCGGGAGTTCTTGAAACGGGGGGAAGAAAAGAAATTAATTCCAACCGTAGGCGAAATCGAGTTCGTCAATTAATCTTGCCCGCCAGGGCTTTCAAGTTATCCGCCGCCGAGGTTTTGTCCAAGGGACAAGCCACCGCCCTCCGGAAATCCTCCCTTGCCTTATCTTTTTCCCCCACAATGACTTCCATCCCGCCCCGCTCGTTGTAGAAATAGGCGGTGGGGTATCCCAAGGCCAAGGCCTTGTCCAGGGCCTGGAGGGCCCCTTGGAAATCCTGGAAAGGATGGCGCTCGCCATAAGCCGCGTCGCTATTG
>JASHQZ010000137.1 GCA_030038835.1 candidate division FCPU426 bacterium | reverse complement strand
CCGGCTTCCCGCCGTTTTAAAAGTATACCCCTAGGGCCGGGGAAAAATCGAAGGGGGCGTGGCGCGGGGCCCCTTAGGCCATATTGCCGATAACGGCCGTGGCAAACTCGGAGCACTTCACTTCCTTGGCTCCCTGGGTCAGCCGCGCGAAGTCATAGGTGACCACTTTCTGGCCGATGGTCTTGTCCAAGGCCTTCACGATCATGTCCGCGGCTTCCTGCCATCCCATGTACTCCAGCATCATGACCCCCGAAAGCACCACCGAACCCGGGTTGACCTTGTCCAGGTTGGCGTATTTGGGCGCCGTGCCGTGGGTGGCCTCGAAGATGGCGTGGCCCGTGACGTAGTTGATGTTGCCGCCGGGAGCGATGCCGATGCCGCCCACCTGGGCCGCCAGGGCGTCGGAAAGGTAGTCGCCGTTGAGGTTCAGGGTGGCGATCACGTCGAATTCGTCGGGCCGGGTCAAAACCTGCTGCAGGGTGATGTCGGCGATCGAATCCTTGATCACCAGTCCCGCGCCCTTCTTGCCCTCGGGGATCTTGCACCAGGGTCCCCCGTCCAGCTCCACGGCCCCGTACTCCTTCTTGGCCAGGGCGTAACCCCAGTCGCGGAAGGCGCCCTCGGTGAATTTCATGATGTTGCCCTTGTGCACGAAGTTCACGCTCTTGCGCTTGTGGCGGATGGCGTATTCGATGGCGGCCCGCACCAGCCGCTCCGTCCCCTCGCTGGAAACGGGCTTGACGCCGATGCCGGAGGTTTGGGGGAAGCGGATCTTCTTGACCCCCATCTCCTTCTGGAGCCATTCGATGACCTTCCGGGCCTCGGGGGTGCCGGCCTGCCACTCGATGCCCGCGTAGATGTCCTCGGTGTTTTCGCGGAAGATCACCATGTCCACCTTCTCGGGGTTCTTGACCGGCGAGGGTACGCCTTGGAAGTAGCGCACGGGCCTCAGGCACACGTAGAGGTCGAGCATCTGGCGCAGGGCCACGTTGAGGGACCGGATGCCGCCGCCCACCGGGGTGGTGAGGGGGCCCTTGATGCCCACCAGGTATTCCTTGTAGGCCTCCACCGTGTCGTCGGGCAGCCAGTTCTTGAACTTGTCGAAGGCCGTCTGGCCCGCGTAAACCTCGAACCAGGAAATCTTCTTCTTGCCCTTATAGGCCTTCTCCACCGCCGCGTCGAAGATGCGCACCGATGCCCGCCAGATGTCCGGGCCCGTGCCGTCGCCCTCGATGAAGGGCAGGATGGGGTGGTCGGGGACCCGCAGGATTCCTTCCTTGATCGAGACTTTTTCACCCTTGGGCGGTTGGACGTCTTTGTAGCTGTAGGACAAGGAACACCTCGGAATGACGATTTTTAATTTCGAATCAGCGGAAGCCAAGGAAGGGGGCAGTTTAAAACCCTTGGCGAAAACCGTCAAGAAACAACGGTCCGCGGTTCACGGTCCACTGCCGGAAGTGATCGTTTAGGTTTATGGGTTGAATCGATGGGCCGGATCATTTGGCCTTCGACGGACTTAAGGCAGGTTGCGGAAATCCTCGGCCTTGAGCCCGTGCCGCTTCATCTTGCGCTGCAGGGTCTTGAGGCTCAGGCCCGAGAGCCGGGCCGTTTCCGACAGGCTCCCTCGGGTTTTCGTCAAGGCGTCCACCAAGTAGGTCTTCTCGGTTAAGTCCATCAAGTCTTCCAACTTTTCCTTTTTGGGCGCCTCGATGGGCAGGTCCAATTTTTCAATCTGGAGGCCCGTGGCCAGGAGGCAGGCCCTCTCGATATGGGTCTCCAGCTCGCGGATGTTGCCCGGCCAGGCGTAGGTCATCAGCTGGACTATGGCCTCGGGGCCCAGCTTTTCGGCCGGCGAGCCGGTCAGGACCTTGTAGGTCTCGATAAAATGCTGCGCCAGGAAAGGCAGGTCCTGCTTGCGCTCCCGCAGGGCGGGCAGGCGCAAAACGCGGGCCGCGAACCGGTTGTAAAGATCCAGGCGCAGGTTTTCCTGGTGCACGAGGTCCAGGACATCCAGCGTAGTGGCCGCCACCACACGGGGGCTGTCCTCGTCCGCGGCATGGGAGAGCTGTTCCGCCAGTTTCTTCTGGTTGGCCTCCCCCAGGTGGCAGATGCCGTCCAGGTAGAGGGTGCCGCCCCTGGATTTTTCCCAGGCGCCTCCCTCGCCGAAAAGCCCGTCGCATCCCTCGCCGCTGGCGTTGTCCACGCAATGGAAGACGCGGAAGGGCCCGGAAGCCCGGCGGCTGCGTTGGTGCAGGGCCTGCGCGAAGGATTTCTTGCCCGTCCCCTTCTCGCCTTGCAACAGCACCGGCCACTCGTCCTCGGCCCATTGGGCCATGTTCTCGAACACCAGGGCGAATCGCTTGTCCCGGCTGGAAATCTTGCCGGCGTTTTGGGGAAGGGCGGCGCCCTTGGACAGGGGGGTGATGTCCCTCACCACTTCCACGGCGTAGTCCACCTGGCCGCCGGTCCCCTGCAAGGGGAAGACTGAAACCTCGAAATCCCGGTTGGCGCCCTTGACTGCGATCGTGCAATAAGACGTCGCGGACCGGCCCTGATCGAAAACCTTGGCCATGTTGCAGAAGAAACATTTTTCCTTGAAGCCGTAGAACATCTCGTGGCAGGAACGGCCCCGGAGTTCGTTCAAGTCCATCCCCAGGTTTTCGCGCGAGGTGGAATTGGCGTAGACCAGGCGGAAGCGCCGGTCGATGATCTTCACCGACTCCGCCATGCCGTCCAGCACGCCTTGGAGGAAGGGCGCCTTCATGTAAAGCGCCGGCGGCCGGTAGCGTCGGGGGCTCACGGTTTGCCGCTCTGGATGAATGGGAAATGGTGAAAAAAGGCGGAAAGGGCGAGAGGAGCAGGGAACGCCACGGCCTCCTTCTTCCTTCTAGCCCTTTTCATTTTTCGCCTTTTGACCTGGGCGGATTATCGGACGGGGGCGACAGGCTCGACACTGTCCGTCTTGGCGGGGGACGCCGCCTTGGCGAAATCCGCTTTTTCGACCGCGTGGCCCATCGGGAAGTGCTTCATGCGTTTCTTCATTTCCAAAAGGTCCTTGCGGACCTGGGCCAGTTGTTCCGCCAGATCCTGCTCCTCCCCAAAAACCTCGATGGCCTTTTCCAGGAGCTTGAGGGCCTCCTGCTGGTAGGCGGCTTCTTTTTGGAGGATCACCGAAAGGTCGTGGGCTGAAACCTCCGGTGTGCCGGTCAGGTTGAGGCTGACCGGGATTCCGGTTAATTCGAAGAGGGTCTTGGCCAGGGCTTGGTAATGGCCCTGGGCCAGGGAAAGCATTTGACAGACGGCCTTCGTGGAGTTTTCGTCCTCCGGGCCCACGTTGGAAAGTGCCGAGGCCAAATGGAGCATCCGGCGGTAGAAGATATCCAGGATTTGGAAAAGCAACGCGGCCTTGCGAAGGGTGATCTTGCTGATATGGGTCTTATTGTTGAGCAAAACCTTCACCTCATGCATCTTGCTCTCGCACTGCTCCAGGAGCTCCCGGTTGGCGCGGGCGTCACGAGGGCTGATCCGAAGGGCGCGGCCGGCCAGATGCTGCACATCCCTTTCCAGGCGCTCCACCGTTTCAATGAGTTGGAAGAGTGAAAAGTAGAAGTTCATGTCTTTCTCCTTTGCTTCGGCACTGGGTTGAGGGTTAGAAAATGGGATGAAGAATAAATTAATTTACAGGGAAGAATATACCTCTTGTACCTTTTGGGTTACACAAAAAACTTCCAAAACAAATTTTTTATCGAAAAATAAGGAAATTTTATGACTTTTGGGTTAAACGAGAATTTTAGTCCGTTTAACGTTAGGTCATTTATGTCTCATCAGTGTCAATTTTTACACTGATTTTACCTTTTTAACTACCCTATTTTACGAATAAGCTTCGGTTTTTCGCTCCCTAACTTGCTTTAGGCCACCAATCCAACTAAAAGTTTGGGGTCCTGAGTTTTTTGTCCCGACTTTTGCTTTGGGAAACCCAATCAAAAGTTTCAACAACTCAAAACTCCAAACTTAATTCCATGAGGTGCCCCAATGATCCAAGAAGGCCAAAAAGCCCCTGACTTTGAATTAGACGATGACCAGGGAAAAAAGGTGTCCCTTTCGGATTTCAAGGGGAAAACGGTGGTCCTTTATTTTTACCCCAAGGACATGACGCCGGGCTGCACGCAGGAAGCCTGCGATTTCCGGGACAATTGGGGCGCGGTGAAAAAGAAAGGCGCGGTGGTGTTGGGCGTCAGCGCCGACCCGGTGAAAAAACACGGTGCCTTTAAGGAAAAATACAAGCTGCCCTTCACGCTTCTGTCGGACGAAAGCAAGGAAATGCTCAAGGAGTACGGCGTCTGGCAGAAGAAAAAATTCATGGGGCGGGAATTCATGGGCATCGTGCGCACCACCATGATCATCGGCAAGGGCGGGAAGGTGAAGAAGATCTGGTCCCCGGTGAGCGTGAAGGGCCACGCAGTGGACGTCCTGGAGAACCTGTAAACCAGTGCCCAAGGCCTCGGTTTACCATATTCAGATCAACGTCTCCAACGCCGGGCGCTCCCTGCCCTTTTACCGGGACTTCCTTATCCTATTGGGGTTACCGGGTGGTGGATGAAAGTCCTGAACACTTGGGGATGAGGAATGAAACGACGGACTTCTGGATCATCGGGGTGGAAAAGGACCGTTCCAAAATTGGATTCCACCGCAAAGCCCCCGGTCTAAACCATGTCGCCTTGCGGGCCAACTCCAAGGAAGCCGTGAGGGTATTCGCCGGCGGATTCCTCAAGAAATGTAAAATCAAGCCCCTCTATGGAAGTCCCCGGCTTTTCCCCGAGTACCACCCGAATTATTACGCCGTCTATTTCGAGGATCCGGACCGAATCAAATGGGAGGTGGTTTACAGACCGAAACGAATCCGGCGGACGATCCACAGGATTAAAACGGATGGGAGCATTAAATGAGGATTCCAGCCAAAATTCATCTTTGCCTTATCCCTGTTGATCCGCGGCTCAAAAGACGGTTTTATCTTCGGTGGTTTCCGGTTTTCTCCGCGGGTCGGTGATGGGGATGTAATCCAGTTTCACGTCCCCCAAAACCGAAACCTGGCAGGCCAGCCGCCAGTGGGCTTCGGCGCGGATGGCGGCCAGGGTCTGTTTTTCCCTTTCCGTGGGCTCGGAGAGGTTTCCTATCCCCTCGAGCACCTCGGTCAGGCAGGTGGTGCAAACCGCCCTTTCGCACCGGTAGCGGATGGGCAGGTCGTAACGGAAAGTGGCGTCCACCAGGGTATCCTGGACTTCCACCTGGCATTCCTGGCCAGTGCGGGGAAAAACAATATGGGCTTGGGGTTCGGCCACCGGTTCTCCTCTAAGGCAACGGACCTACTATAAAAGAACCGGTGCCTACCTGGGTACGATCTTGTCTTTCCCCGGGAATAGGCAAACCGGAGTGGGGTGGGGCCTAAATCTCATTTGAAAACGATGGCCGCTTAAATTACGCTGGAGAAAAAAGACCCCGCGCCAACATGAGAAGACTCCAAGTCGTTGATTTAGTCCGCAGTGTGGCCGTCCTCGTGGTCCTGGCGATCCACCTGGGGTCGCCCTATGTCCCCCAACACCCCCATTGGCATCCGCTGGACTACCTTTGGTACAAAATTTGGGTGATGGGCAACTACGGCGTTTCCCTTTTCTTCGTGGTTTCCGGCTTCCTGATCACCCGCCTGATCGCGGATTCGCCGGGGGGGTTGTTCCAACCCAATTTACGCAGTTTCTACACCCGGCGCGTCGCCAGGCTTTATCCCCTGCTGCTGGCGGTGGTATTGACGGGCTGCCTGGCCGCCTGGCTGTTCCGCGGCCCGTCGCAACCTTACCGGCTGTGTTTCAATTCCTCCGACCTCCTCGGGCCCGGATTATGGCTGTCCATCGCCACCTTTTCCATGAACTGGTACAAAACATGGATGGCCGCTTCCCATCCCTACCAGTTCCGGCTGGATTTCGGCCTTCACTGGGACGTCCTTTGGACCCTTTCGGTGGAGGAGCAGTTTTATTTTTTTTACCCGCTGATCCTGCGGCACTTGAAAAACGAAAGAAACCTGGCCATTTTCCTGGTATGGATGGCGGCTTTGGGCCAGTTCATCACCGTGTTGAACCACGTCCTTTATCCCCACTACTTTTCTTGGAATTCCTTTCCCGCCTTCGGGCTGATTTCCATGGGCTGCCTGTTGTACCTGGCCTCGGTGCGCCTGGGGCCCTTCCTCCGGGAGGACAAAAGGGCCTCCGGCCTTTTATGCCTGTTGGGCTTCCTCCTGCTCGTTTGGACTTATTTCCACTCCCCGGCCAAAGTCTATGTGGTTTACTCTTTGATCGGGCATAGCCTGATCGGCGTGGGGGCTTTCCTTTTTCTTCTCGGCGGGTTCCACCTGGATTTTTTCGAATCGAAATCCCTCGCGCCTTTCGCCCTGCCGGGGAAACTGAGTTACGGCTTGTACCTCTTGAACACCACGGTCCTTTTTTTCCTATGGGGCCTCCTGGGGAAGCTGACCGACTTCCCGGCCTTCGGGGTTTTCGCGGGCGTGAGTGTCCTGTTGGCTTATCTTTCCTTCCGGTTCTACGAAACCCCGCTCAACGCGCGGGTCCGGCGGCTGTTGGACCCAAATCCTTCCCCCCAGGCGCGGGCCTTCCCTGGAAACCCGTTGAAAAAGGGGAAGGGCGTCTTTTAAACTAACCGCACCTCCTCGCCAAGGGCAAAAAATGGTCCTCCTGCGTTTCGTTCACTTCTTCACCTTTATCTTTTGGTACGGCACCCTCCTTTATTTCACATTCCTCCAGGCGCCGCTCCTCTTTAAAGCCCTGCCCCGCCAGCTGTTCGGGGAAGTGCAAAGCCATCTTTTCCCGGCCTATTACTGGACCAGCTACGTTTGCGGCCTTTTGTTGGTGGTGACTTACCACCTGTTGCACCCGCTGAAAAATTACGTGAGCCAGGACTGCGTGAAAATCACCGCCCTTTACCTGATGCTGCTCTTTTCCCTGGGCCAGGGGTTTTGGATCGGCCCGAAAGTGGCCCAACTGAGGGTGGAGCGCCAGGCCGCGGAAGATTCCAAGGACACGGCCAAGGCGGAAACCCTGGCCCGCGAATTCGGCAAGGCCCACGGCATTTCCAGCCTCTTGAACCTGCTGGTGATCGTCTCGGGGACGGTATACTTGGTCTATTGGTTCCGGGAACTGTATCCTTAAAGGGCCGATGGAGCCCCATTTTCATCCCAAAGGCGCCCCCAACTTGAGAAGAATCCAAATCGTCGACTTGGTCCGGGCCGCCTCCATTCTGACGGTTTTAGCCCACCACTTGGGCTTCCACTACATCACCCAATCCTCTTCTTCCGCTTTCCTCCACCAACTGTGGTACAAGCTCTGGGTCAACGGCGGCTACGGGGTGACGACTTTCTTCGTGGTTTCTGGCTTCGTCATCACCCGCCTCATCGCCTCCCAACCCTCCCCTTGCGGCCTTTTCAACCCGGACTTCCGCGATTTTTATTCCCGCCGGGCGGGGCGCATCCTGCCGCTGCTGGCCGCATCCTGCCTCTTCGGCATCATCATGATTTCGTTTTTCCAATCTTCGTCCTACGCCTATCACTATTTTTTCAAGGAGTCCTCAACCCCCTTTCCCCCTTCCTTCTGGCTTTCCATCGCCACCTTCACCTTTTATTGGTACGGCCTCGGACACCAGTCGGCTGCCCACCCTTTCGGGTTGCATTGGGACCTGTTGTGGTCCCTTTCCGTCGAGGAACAGTTTTACTTTTGCTATCCCTATCTCCTTAAAAAGCTGGGCAACGAGCGCAACCTGCGTCTTTTCCTCGTGGTCCTGATTTTTTTCCCGCCCGTTTTCGCCGCCCTGCGCGGCTTTTACTTTCCAACAAGGGACATTCCAATCCTGGGCAATTTGGCTCCCTTCGGGGCCATCGCCATGGGATGCCTGCTTTACCTGGCCTCAGAACGTTTTAGGGAAACCCTTTCCCAAAATAAAAAAATCTCTTGGGTCGTCTGCCTCTTAGGCTTGGTACTTTTTTTGCATTCTTACCTTCACCAGGATTACAAGGCGGACCTGGGAGGGCATATCATTGAGGGGTCCCTGATCACCTGGGGGCTCTTTCTTTTTTTATTGGGAGGTCTTCACCTGGACTTCTTCAACTCGAAATTCTGGGCCCCATTCGCCTGGCCGGGCGTCTTAAGTTACGGAGGGTATTTAATCCATCCGGCGGTCCTTTATTTCCTCTGGCCCATCGTCACCGGAAGGAATGAATTCCTGGCTTTTTTTATTTTCGCGGCATGGACTTTTACCATCGCTTATTTTTCCTACCGGTTATTCGAGGTGCCGGTGAACCTTTGGGTCCGCCGGGTGCTGGGGCGGCAACCGCAAAGACCGATTTTGAATTCTTGATTATGAATTGAGGAGGCAAGCATGGCCATTTTTCAGGAACCGGTCAAAAAGTATCTGTACCAATTAGGGCGGGTGGAGCACCCTATCTTGAGGGAAATGCAGGCCTATGGGGAATCTAAGCATTTCCCCATCGTCAATTTCGAGGTGGGCCGGGTTTTGTACCAGCTGACGGCCCTTTCCAAGGCCAAGAAAATTTTTGAGCTGGGTTCGGGATTCGGATATTCCACGATGTGGTTCGCGCTGGCCCTGCCGCCCAACGGGGTGGTGCACCATACCGACGGCGACCCCGAGAACAGCAAGCTGGCGCACCACTATTTCAAGAAGGCCGGCCTGTTGGGCAAGGTGCGCTTCCACACGGGCGATGCCCTGGAAAGCCTGGCCAATACGCCGGGGGCCTTCGACATTTATTATTGCGATATCGATAAGGAAGGGTATCCGGACGCTTACCATGCCATCAGCCACCGGATCAAGCCGGGCAACCTGGTCGTCACCGACAACCTACTTTGGTCGGGCAAGGTGGCCCATCCCAACCCGGATGAACCTACGCGGGCCATCTTGAAATACACCCGCCTGTTTTGGAACGACCGGAACTTCGCTTCTTCCATGCTCCCCATCCGCGACGGCGTGGGCGTGCACTTGAGGCTTAAAGTCCCACGGAAATTTTAGGACGGCCTCCCCAAACAGGCCGGCGCAAAAAACAAACGCTTGGAACCACGGTGAAAACGTTCTCGGGAATCTTCTTCTTGTTTTTGGCCGCCGTAGCGTGGGGCGGGACGGAGGATTCTCAACATTTCAAGGAGGAATGGGACCAGCGGGATTTTAGGGCGATGGAAAAAGACCTCAAGGATTGGCGGCAAAACGATCCCCACGACGCCGAATGGTTCGTGGCCGCGGGGAATTTTTATTACGCCAAAGCCCGGGAAGGCGCTCCGCTTCTGTCCCAATCCGGCCAGGCCGGGGTGGTTTGGTGTCCACCCCCCGCCACGGCTCCCGATCCTCCAGCCCCCAACCCGGCTTACTTCGACCGTCCCTTGATGACCCAGGCCGTGACCTGCTGGCAAGCGGCGATAGCGGCCTTTCCCAACCGTTTGAATCTTCCCTTTAAATTGGCGGGCCTCTATCAAGACTGCGGCGACTTCGAGATGCAATACAGCCTGCTGGCCCGCGCCCTCCTCTACGCCGATAAACATCGCAAAACCTTGGAATGGGAGGATGGCGGAGACCTTCCCAAGCCCTTTCCCCGCCTTGTCCCACCTCTCCTGGAGGACGCCATCACCTACTACTTGGGGGGCGGCGGCGCCACCAACGCGGAGCGGGCCCACCGGCTCACCCGGCTGGATCTCACCTTTTTCCCCAATGATCCCTATGCTTACAATGCGCTAGCGGCCTATTACTCCACCCGGGAGGACTGGCCCCGGACGTTGAAATACCTCCTCATCGCCATCCAAAAGGCCCCCAAGGAGGGTTTGTTTTATTTCAATATCGGGAACACCCTGGCCGCCATCGGCAAGGAAAGGGAGGCCCGGATCTTTTACCGGAAGGCCGTGAGGCTGGGCCGGAATGAACCCTGGGCGGAAACCGCGGGAAAGTTTCTTGGGAAAGCCGCCCCATCGAAAGTTGAAACCGAGTGAACCACCCGGTCCGGCAGTGTGCCCGGAAAGTTTAAACCAGTTTTTCCGGGTAGGCGTCCTTCTTCACCAGCTTTTCCATTTCCCCCCGGACTTTCTCCTTGTCGTTCGGGTGGGTCACGCCGAACCAGGGATCTCGGGTGGAAAGCACAAGAACCGCAGCCTCGTCCGCGGCGATAGCGTCGTCCACCACGCGGGGGATCAAAAACTCCGCCTTCGGGTCGTTCCCCTTCTCCCTTAGGAATTCCGTAAACCGTCGGCCGAGTTGTTCGAAAAGGCGGGGCGTGAACCCCCACATGTTCATCGAGGCCGTCTCCGTTCCCTTCAAAGCGTGTTTTTTCCCCGATTCATCCAGGTGGAAAATCTTCCGGCCGTCCTTGCCGATCTGGGTGCGCTCGACCACTTCCTTGAGCCGCCTCCCCCGCCCGATGCGGCAGACCCCACGCGCCACGGTGCCGTGTTCCGAAAGGGTCTTGGCCAGGGGAAACCCCACCATGGCGTAGGTGGCCTCGTCATTTTTGCGGATTTTCTTGAGGAAACCGCCTAAGGTTTTGAAGGAATGGCGGCCGTAAAAATCGTCCGCGTTGATCACCGCGAAGGGCTCCTGGAGGGCGCCCTGGGCCACCCACACCGCGTGGCCCGTACCCCAGGGTTTTTGGCGGCTTTCCGGGACTTTGAAGCCTTCCGGGATCATTCCCAATTCCTGGTATACATACCGGACCGGGATTCGGGACTCCCACTTTTTTCCCACCAGCTTCTTGAAATCCGCCTCGATGTCGCGCCGGATGACGAAAACCACCTCGCCGAACCCCGCGCGGAGGGCGTCGTAGACCGAGTAATCCAGCAGCGTGGCGCCGTGGGGACCCATGGCCTCCATTTGCTTGAGTCCCCCGTAGCGGCTGCCCATGCCGGCGGCCATGATTAACAAGCTCGGTTTCATCAAGCCATTCCTTTCAGGAAAGGATTAAGGTTTTATGAGGCATATGCTTAAGTATTGTTCAGGAATTTCGCTCCCGGCGAGGCGTTGAAAACGTAGGAGTCCGGTTTGCGGCCGATGTGTTTCTGGTAGCCATCCGAAACATAGGAAATGAAATTCTCCAAAACCTGGGCCTCGCCGGGCACCAGGTGCACCGTACAGCCACCGAACCCCGCGCCCGTCATTCGCGAGCCCTTCTGGAGCGGGTGCTCCTGGGCCAGTTCCACCAGCGTGTCCAGCTCGTGGCAGCTGACCTCGTAATCGTCCCTCAGGGATTCGTGGGATTCTTGGAAAAGGGCCTTCACCCTCTCCAGGTTCTTGGCCTTCAGGGCCTCCACCGTGTCCAGTACCCTCTGATTCTCCGAAACCACGTGCCGGCACCGCTTCATGACCAGGGGCTCTACCTGCCCCTGGTATTTCTCGAAATCGCAAAGGGACAAATCCCTCAAGGACCTCAGGCCGGGAAGGAATTTCGCGAACTGGCGCACTCCTTCCTCGCACTGCCGCCGCCTTTCGTTGTAATCCGAGGAGGCGAGTTCCCGCTTGACCCCCGTATTGAAGACCACCACCTTGTGCCCGCTGTCCAAGGGAATCCAATCGTGCTCCAGGCTGCGGCAGTCGATGAAAAGGGCGTGCTCCTTGCCGCCCATGTGGGAGGCGAAGGGGTCCATGATGCCGCATTGCACGCCCACGAATTCGTTTTCCGCCTGCTGGGCCAGCCGCACCAAGTCCAGGTCATCCAGGTCCAGGCCGAAGAGCTTTTTGAGGAAAACCACCGAGGCCACCTCCAGCGCCGCCGAGGAGCTCAATCCCCCGCCCTGCGGCAGGTCGCCATGGATCACCGCCTCGCAGCCGCCCAGGGGCATCCCGTTTTGTTTCAACAGGAGGGTCACGCCCTTGAGGTAGTTGGCCCAGGGCCGGCTGATGTCGTGCCGGATGGCGTTGAGGGTGAATTCCTCCTGCTCCCGGTAGTCGGTGGAATAAAGGGCGATCTTCTGGTCGTTGCGCTTGCGGCCCGCGATGGCGATGCCGCGGTCCACGGCCATGGGCAGGACATAACCTTCGTTGTAATCGGTGTGCTCGCCGATAAGGTTGACCCGGCCCGGCGCCATCACGGTCACTTCGGGCTTGCCCGCGAAGGCCTGGAAAAAAAGATCCGCGGTTTGTTCGGTGAGGGGATAAGCCATGTCAGTTGGCCCTTGGCGCCTGGTGGCGTTGTTTTTCCTCTTGAATGTACCTGATGGCGGTGGAAAAACCGTAGGTTGGCCCGTCGGTGAGGGCCTTCAAGTCGTTGGTTTTGCCGATCTTCTCGTAATATTCCATGAGCCCCCCCAAGACCAGCATCAGGAAAAAGAGGGAAGGCTCGCTCAAATTTCGGACGAGGTATTGGAGGTAAAAAACCATCGTGGCGGGGTAGTAATGGCCCTCATCGCCCAAGGGAAGGGAGATTTCGGCCAGCCGGTTTTCTTCCTCCTGGATCAGTTTCAAAACCATCAGGTGTTCGGGTTTCTCCGGAAGTGCCGTCAAAAGTTCTTGGCCTTGCCCCAATAGGGTGGGCCGGTTCAGCCCCTTGGGGGTTACCGTATCCCCCATGGCGGTTTGGATATATCGCAGCAGCATGGGCGCCTGCCGGTTCTCCCCCAAAAGGAAAAGCACCCGCACCAGGGCGAGGGCGAAGAGCTGGATATTGTCCCTCTCCCGCGAAAGGGCGTCGGGCTCCGGGCTTTGGTAGTCCATATAAGCCTTGAACCTCTCGGCGAAAACCACCCGGGTGGCCCCGATTTCTTTTTTGACGCTTTCCATGTTCGAGATTCCTAACAGGAAGATGTGGGGAATCATCATAAGGGCCGGACCGGTGAAGGGGAAGGCCGGCTTTCGGAAATCCCGGCTCAACCCTTTCGGGAGGTTTGAAATCCCCAAAGCCGCTTTGCTAGAATTCCGCATGATTCAATGGCTTAAAAACCGATGGGAGGTCCTTGGCTCCCTGGGACATCCCTTGCCCTTTCTGGTATTCGGATTTTTCCAGGTGGCGGGCGTCCTTCTCTCGCTTTTTCCTCCGGCCGGGTGGGCCGCTCATTTAGTCGGTTGGTTACGGGCTGTCCCCTGGTACGGTTGGGCCATCGGCTGGCTGTTCATCCTTTGGGGTTCGACGCTCACCTATTCGGTGGAACGGAAAAAAAGGTTCGACCTGACCTCGTCGAACTTTTTCAGGGCCTATTTGGATTTCCTGATCAAAGAGGGCCACCAACTGTTCCACCATGCCGGGGAGGCGGATTACTTCTCCAAGATCAACGATTGGCAGCGAAAGGCCATCCAGGGGATCGCCATCGGCCTGGGCCCCAAGGCCTCGGAGGATTTCTTCCAGAAAGTGGAGTCCAGAAGCCCTTTTTCGGATGCCTACCGTGAATCCACGGCCTCCAAATCGGGGGAACCCCTTTCCCGCGCCCTCCAGGCCCGACTGACCGAACTGGGTTTTATCCGGATGAGCCTGCCGGAATCGGAAAACGAGGAGCAGTCCAAGGGGGGGCTTGTGGCCAAGGAGGAAGTGAGGAAGCAACGGGCATCTGCCCCAACAGCAGGCTTGCTGACCGGTGAAGTGGAGGCTCCCCCCGCCAAGCGCCTGCCGAAGAAGTAGGCCTTAGTATTTCGGTACCGAGGAATCCACCTGGTCGCTCCAGCCCAGGATGCCTCCCGCCACGTTGGTCAGGTGCTGGAAACCCTGCTGCTTGAGGAAGTGGATGGCCTTGGCGCTGCGCGTGCCGCCCTTGCAGTGCACCACGATCTCCTTGTCCTTGACCTTGTCCAGCTCGTGGAAGCGGTTGGGCAGTTGGGACAGGGGGATGAGGGTGGAACCCTGGATGCGGGCGATCTCGTATTCGTTGGGCTCGCGCACGTCCAGCAGGAAGAAGTCCTGCTTTTCATCCATCTTCACTTTCAATTCCAGGGCGTCGATCTCGCCTTTGGACACCGCCACCTGCTTGGTCTGGGTCTCCTCCACCTTCATGCCGCAAAACTGCTCATAGTCGATGAGTTCCTTGATCGTGGGGTTGTTGCCGCAGATGGGGCAGTTGGGGTCCTTATGCAGCTTGAGGTTCCTGAACTGCATGTCCAGCGAGTTGTAGATGACGAACTTGCCGATGGCGGGCTTGCCGATGCCCGTGATGATCTTGATGGCCTCCGTGGCCTGGATGGCCCCGATAGTCCCCACCATGGCGCC
>JASHQZ010000136.1 GCA_030038835.1 candidate division FCPU426 bacterium | reverse complement strand
CGGGTGGAAGACCCGACGGCCTACGGCCTGGTTTTGCTGGACAGCCGATCCCAGATCACCCGGTTCCTGGAAAAACCCACGCCGGAAGAGGCGGTCACGGACACCATCAACGCCGGCGTTTACGTCTTCGAGCCGAAGGTTTTCGACCTGATACCGCCGGGCCAGAATTATTCCTCGGAAAGGGGATTGTTCCCGGGGCTTTTGGCGGCCAAGGAACGCTTCGGCGGGTTCGTCTGGAAGGGCTATTGGCAGGATATCGGCACTCCCCGGAAGTACTTGACGACCCATTGGGACGTCCTGAACGGCGCCTTTAAAATCCCCATGAAATTCAAAACCCTCCGCAACAAGGTCCGCATCGGGAAAGGGGTCCGGATCGGCAAGGGCGCCCTCGTAAAGGGCCCGGCCATCCTGGAAGACGGATGTAGGGTGGGCGAAGGCGCGACCATCCTGCCCTATGCGGTGCTGGGTAAGGGATGCAAGGTGGGGAAGGGGAGCGTGGTTTCCAAGAGCGTCCTTTGGGAAGGCGTTCAGGTGGGTGAAGGCGTTAAGTTGGAGGAAGTCATCCTGGGACGGCGGTGCCGAGTCCCGTCGCATTCAAAAGTGGCCCCTGGAAGTGTTCTGGGAGACGATTCCAGATTATGACCCCCTTGGGTTATCAGAAGGCGGCGGACCTGAGGGACTTACCTGACGGTAAGACGATGGAGACGGAAGTGGGGCCGCTTCCAATTTTTCTTCATCGCCGCGGCGACCAGGTTTTCGCCACCGGCGTTTATTGCGCCCACCAGGACGTCCGGCTTCTCCCCTCCAACTGCTCGGGCGACACCATCCTCTGCACGGCCCACGGGTACCGCATGAACATCCGCACCGGCGCCTGCCTGAACGAGCCCGATCTTTTCCTGCCCACCTATCCCACCTGGGTGGAAAACGGGGAAGTTTGGGTGAAGTTGGCTTGAAAGAATGGTAGAATCCGGCCCATTCCCATGGCATAGAAAGGAAGAGCGAATGAACCGGTTCAAACCCAGTGGAGTTTTCTTCCCGGCGGCAGCCACCGCATTCCTGGCCTTGGCGGCCACCTGCGCAGTCGGGGCCGCGGACGGTTCCGCCGCGTCCTCGCCGGCCAAGCCCTTCGAGCTCTGGCCCGCCACCAACGACGCCGCCCCCACCGCCTTCACCAAGGCGGCGCCCGCCTTCCAAACCCAAGGCAAGCCTTGGAGGTTCCGCTATGGCCCCAAGATCCAAGTGAAGATCGACGCTACCCAGGTCCTGCATAACATTACCCCTTATCAATTCGGCAACAACGCTTCCTGGTGGAGCGACAAGAACTGGTTCTTGGACCCGGACCGCATTGAGAAGGCCAAGGAAGCGGGCATCCGGTTCTGGCGCTGGCCGGGCGGAAGCTCCTAGGACAACTATTTTTGGGACGGAAATTACCAGGGCCATCTCAAGGACCACGATGGGGCGGACACCACCCACATGACCCAGGCCCCGGAGGTCCTGACGGATGACTTCATCGATTTCTGCCGCAAGACCGGATCCGAAGCCATTTTTACGGTTAATTACGCCGCCGCCCGTTATGGAAGCGTGCAGGAGGCGGCCGACCTGGCCGCCCGTTGGGTGAAGCATTGCAACATCGACATGAAGTTCAAGGTCCGCTATTGGGAGATCGGCAACGAGGTCTACGGGCCCTGGGAGGAAGGCAACAAACAGGCGGGGAAGGCCCAATTGACGGGCGACGCTTACGGAAAGGATCTCCTGGTGATCGCCGACGCCATGAAAAAGGTGGACCCGGATATTTACGTCGGCGCCGTGGCCGTGGACACGGACAGCGGGGATGACTGGACCGGGTTCCACTGGTGGATGAGGGACCTTTTGCCCCAATTGCAAGGCAAGGCGGATTATTTGATCCTCCACCAGTATTTCATGTGGCCTTTCCAGGGGGACACCTACACCGACCCCTCCAACGACGTGCTTTTCGGAAACCTGCACAAATTGGACGACGCCTTCGACGCCGTGGGGAAGATGGAGGACCAATACGCGCCATCGGAAAAGGGGCGCCCCATCGCCCTGACCGAGTACAACCTGGTGAACGCCTCGCCCCACCAAAGCATCGAGCTTATCAACGGCCTTTACACCGCCGAGGTATTGGGCGAGGCCATCAAGGCCGGTTACGTGGCCTCGAATTATTGGGATTGGAAAAACGGCCTGGACAGCAAGCTGAGCGGCGACATGGCCTTGCTGGCCTCGGGCGACAATTCCGTGCCGGACGCCACGCCCCGGCCCTCTTATTACGCCTTCGCCCTTTACGACCGGGCCTTCGGGGACAAGATGGTGGCCGCGGACAGCTCCGACCCCAACGTCAAGGTATACGCCAGCCGGTTTTCCGGGGGGGAACTGGGCTTGGTGGTGGTCAACCCAAACGACACGAACCAAACCCTTCAATTCGATTTCACGGGTTTCACCCCCCAGGGCAAGCTCATGGGCTGGGTGCTGACGGGCCATGGATTGAACGAAAAGCAGGTTTCCTGGGACGGGGAGGACGGGCCCTTGGGCGGCGGCGGGCCTTTTCCCATCAACACCATCGACCCTTACCGGGCCACGTTCAAAACCGACAAGCCCCTTCAATTGCCCATCCAGGCCCACTCGGTGACGGGGGTCATCCTCTATTAACGGCAGTTTTGAGTTCTGAGTGTTGAGTTGTGAGTGAATGAAATTTTTGGATTCGTCAACGAATCCAAAAATGACCGTAACTCACGCAGTTTATCCATAAAAAAATGGGGCCCTTGGCCCCATAGTGAAAACTGTGTCACCCTCATTTCTTTTCATCGGGCGTAGCCCGATTCTTGGAAATGCAAATGAGGGCAAAGCTCATAAACTGCTGTTTTTGTGCGTTGACGGCTTCGTAGCACTCCCTTAAAATCGTTGGTTGCCGCGCTTGGCCCAAATCCTCCAAGGAGCCTGGATGCCTTTTCCCCCCAAGTTTTCCGCCATTCTAGGCCTTTGCCTAACCCTCCTCCCCCTTCGCGTTTGGGCGGACACAGAAACGTCCCAGTATTACCTGGACAAGGGAAACC
>JASHQZ010000135.1 GCA_030038835.1 candidate division FCPU426 bacterium | reverse complement strand
CGTAAAAAACCTCGCCAGCAGCCAAAAGGGTGGAGTCCGGGGATACGATCAGGGGCCGGGCCGCGCCCAACCGAAAGGTCAAGGGGAGGGGATCCGAGCCTTGGGGGTCGGGCTGGTATTGGACAGCCGGACCTACATTTTGCACCACCGCCGCGAGGTCCGTATCCCAAAGCTGGACCTTGAACCCCAGGTCAACCGCGTTAGTAAAGGCTTGTTTATCCCCCAGGGTCGACACAATGGTTTTAAAAGACCCGCCCACGGCGATTTTCCCAAATTGTTGGCCATCGGCGAAGATCAAGACGACATCGCTTGCCGAAACAGGCGGGTCGGTGGCCAGTGTATTTTCGATGGGTGGCATGTGGCGATAAATGATTTGGGCGCCCAAATTTCCGTAATTTTTGGTGGGAATAGCCGCGCTCAACGCCTCGATTTCAACGTCCGCGATGTCTTCGATGTGGTCGATGCCCAAGCTGTATTTGGAAACGCGGGCCAGCCCGGCTGGGTTGTAATCCATGACATAGACATCGTCCCCAAGTGCAGCATAAGTCCCGCCCAAGGCGGCGGGCCGCACCCCAATGGGAACCTTCAAAATGTCGGCCCCGCTGGTTCCAGTATCTTGGGCCCATAAAACGCCGGCCAAGAGGAAGAAAACCGGTAAGAGGGGAAAAGCCAGCTTCATTGAAGCAAACTAGCATGGTGTCCGTAAAGGGGTCAAGGAAACCCTTTTAAAAGCTGGTTTCCACTCCCAGCCAAAGGATCCGCCCCGTAGGCGCCGTCGGGTCGGGCCATGAAACCGGCGAATTGGTGACATTTTCCGCCGAAACAAAAATTTTGGTCCGGTTCATGATCCGGCAATCTGTTCCCATCTCCGCATGGAAAACCTGTCCAGAAATTCCTCGCCCACCCAACCGGAAAGAAAGCGGTTGGAAAAAGTTCCAAGAAACTTGGCCACCCGTATCCCAGACAGACGTTCCAGACGGATTCTCTAAGAATTCCTCCTCCACCTCCAGATGAAGCTCTTGGAACGCGAAAAGAGTTGTTTCCGCCGGAGCCCACTGGATTTTTATACGTCCGCCAGTCCAGGAGTTGGTTCCTGCCCACTCATCCACAAACTTGACGCTTGAGGCCAACTCCGCATCGGGCTGGTAGCGGAAACCCAGCTCCTCCTCCCGGATATCCTGTGAGGAAATCGGGTCTACGGCCTTATCGTAGCTTTCAACCAGTTGCAGGTCGCCCAGGAGATATTGACATCCCAAAATCGTGCTGAAAGCCACGCTTGAAGTTTGTGAGAAATCCCAACGAAATGCAGTGTTCAAAAGGAAATTCCCTAGTACGTCGAATGTTTCGGTGTTTTGAAGGTATTCCCTGTTGAGCCCTGGGGGGGGCATGGAGGAAAAGTCGTCGTGGCTGAAACCCGCTCCCAACTGGCTTTCCAGCGCCCCCGCCATATTAAGGTGGTAGTTGACCTGACCCCCATATTCCAGGACCTCCAGGCCATCCAGCCGGGCTGTTTGCACAAAAGGTTTCAATTCAATGGTTTGGAAATCGGGACTCTCCCACTTCAATGACGTGAAAAAAGAATACCAATCGTCGCCTCCGAACCACTGGGAACCCAAAATGCCGCTTTGGACCACGACAGGATCGTCCGAGGCCCATCGCCATCCGGAAAGAAACCGAAGGGTATCGGAGGGAGATCCGTTTAAAAATCCGTGCTGCGCATCCCCTTCGGCCGAAAAAAACGGGTTGAAGTAGAACCCTTCTCCGCCTCCCATTCCGACCGATCCACCCCATAAGTCCAAGTTGTCCGGCGAAACTCCTGGTGTATCCGGCAGTCGGATTTGGACGGCGCCCGTGGCGGCCGTGGGGCCCCACCAAGCGGCGGCCGGAAAGTCCAACAGTTCCATATCGCGGCTGACCGGCAGCCAATTCAAAACCTCGGCGCTTTCAAGTGGATAAGGAATCCCCTCAAACAAAACCCCTGGGGAACCGCCGCTGATTCCCAAGGCCGCCGGAGTGCCGGGACCCACCCACCCCACACTCCGGGCCAAAACGCCATCCACGGTGTGGAAAGGCTCCTGCTCGTCGACCCACGTGGCTTCTTGAGGTAAGTCCCCCATGTATTCCGTGGTTCCAGGCAATTCAATGGCTTGTCCCTGGTGGAAGGGCTGAAAAATATCAGTGGTAACTTGGGCGCGGAGGAATATGGGGGTGAAAAGCAATAGAAGAAAAATGGAGCGGGCGATGGGACTCGAACCCACGACGTCCAGCTTGGGAAGCTGGCATTCTACCGCTGAATTACGCCCGCCAATCAAACCGCGTTGAACTGAAAAAGCCTTCAAATCATAACAAATAATTCGTCTTTCGGGCCCTGTCAATTCTGGCTGAGTTTTTGGATGGACTGAAGCTTGACCATGGCCTTGTTAATGTTGCTTTGGGCGTTGATGTTGCCCGGATCCTCCTTCAGGACCTCCCGCCACTTTTCGATGGCCTCGTGGATTTTTCCATTGATATACAGGTCTACCCCGTCATAGTAAAGGGCCTTCACTTTTTCCGCGTCCACTTTTTCCTGGGACTGCTGGCCGGTCATTCGCTTGACGTAGTCGTTGGCCGTATCGTCGTCGGATTTCAGGCGTAAGACCTCCTGGAACTTGTCCTGGGCCTTGGCTTTATCGCCGTTTTCATAAAGAGAAACACCGTCGGAATCCAGGGCCTTCACCTTCACACTGATGTCCTTTTGAATCCGGAAAAAGTTGGTTCCGATTTCATCATTGTCGGGGGCCAAGTCCTTAGCGAGCGAAATAAATTTCTGGGCGTCCTTCAAATCGCCCTTTTTATAGGCTTTCAGCGCCTTGGCGTAAACCGCGTCCACTTGGCTGTTTTGCTTGGAGAGAAGTTTCCTCAACTTCGTCCGCACCTGGGAATTGTGGGGGTCGATTAATTTTGCCTTATTGTAGCTGCCCAAGGCGTTGGAATAGTCCTGTTCCTGGTAATACTGGTCCCCTTCCGCGAGCAATGCCTTGACGCGGGAAAGGCGGTTGACTTTCAGGGCCTTGATGGCCTTCTGCACCTTTTCATTGTTGGGATCCATGGTCAAAGCCAGGTTCCATTCGTTGAGGGCCTGGAGCGTGCTGCCTTTTTTAAGGTAGGCCCTGCCCGCGGCGTAGTGCTTTTCCACCTCAACGTTTAATTTGTCCTGGGCCGCGGCCAGAAATTCCTTCGCTTGTTTGTTGTTAGGATCCAAGTTGATCACTTTGTCGGCCTCGGAAACGGCGTCGGCATACTGGCTGTTGACCATATAATTGCCGGCATTTTTCAAGTGACTTTCCACCGCGGATTGGATGGCGTTCGCCTGGTTCACCGCCGCGTCCGAGTCCTTGGGATTCACCTTGAAGGCGTCGCCAAACGCCTCGGCCGCATCGTCGTAGGAGGCGTTATCCAGGTAAGCTACCCCCAGGTTGTAATAGGTTTGATCCAAGGAGCCCGCATCCTGTTCCTTGGGATCCTTGGCGGTTTCGAGCCGGAGTGATTTTTTATAATTCTCGATGGCACTGTTGAAATCGCCTAGGTTGTAATAGGAGGATCCCAGATAGTTGTGGATCCCGGCATCCTCATGGAGTTTGAGCGATTGACTCCAGTATTCCACCGACTTTTTATAGTTTTTTTGCTGGTAATAAATGAACCCCAGCTGCTTATAGGCGGAATAGTTTTGGGGATCATCTTGAATGACCTCGTTCAAAGCCGTCAGCGCCTCCGGGTACCTTTTTTCCTTGAGGTCCACCTGGGCCTGGCATTGGGCCAATAACCGCTTGGCGTCCTTATTATCCGGGTTCACTTTGAGGACGTTTTGGAAATGATCCATGCCGCCCGAATAGTCTCCTTTACTGAGGGCGGACATACCTTGGCAAAGTTCCAACAGCTCTCTCGCCTGGCTGTCGGAAGGCTTCAAGGCGACGCATTTCTGGAACTCGGGTATGGCTTGGTCAAATTTCTGATCATTCTGATAAATAATACCGAGGTTAAAATGCGCTGTCTCGTTGTTTGGGTCCGCTTGGATGGCCTGCAAATAAATAGCCTCGTTGCCCGAGTCTTGCGCCACAGCGTAAAGTGGGCCAAGGAAAAGGGAGAAAAAAGAGACCAGGACCTTTATTTTTTCCATACCGTCCTCTTGTGAATCACGGGCTGGTGGGGGCCGAAACGTCCAAAACCAGCAACTCGTCGGTTGTTTTGGGGGGAGTTTCCGCTTGGCGGCAGCGGATCATTGTGCCGTCAATCGACCACGACAGGTCGGCAGTATAGTCAAGCTTTTCATGAGTTTTCAACAATTGTTTGTACCCGGCCCCGTCGGTGTCCACCAGGCAAACATCCCCCGCGTAAACATACGCGATCTTGTTCCCCGCGGGATGGCAGGCCGGGTGGATTCCCAAGTCCGAGCTTTGGCTGTAAAAAAGCGTTTGAGTGGTTTTGGTGCGCACGTCGGTTTTCAGAAGTTTTCGTTTTTTCCCCCTTGTCTGCCAGTAAACCAGGCACCGACTGTCCGACGACCAAGCCGGTAATTCAGCTCCGATGGTCTGACTCAGGATGTGGAAGATCGCGTCGTCGCTCTTGGGGGAAATTTGTGCCACATAGAGGTAATACTTGCCGTTGGCCGCTCGTTTTCGTTCTGCCAAATAACTTCCGTCCGGCGACTGCAAGACCCCCCCAGTCGGGGAAACGGATGGAAAATCCCCTTCGTTACTTTTATTAAAGGGAGTTTCGTTTTTCAGAACAATCCAATCGACGCTGACCTTGGCAATTTCGGTCGCCCTCCGGGCGCGATCGGACAAGGAATCGAGCTTTGCCCTCGTATCGGCCTGGATGAAGACCAATGGAAAAGTCTTATAGACGTTATCCAAGGCTTCACTCGCGCCTTTGTAATCCTTCTGGACAAACAAAGCCGTGGCCGAAGAATACTGGGCTTCGATCAGGGACTGGATGGCGTCCCGAATCTGGAGGTTTCCCATATAACGATCATAAGCTTTTTGGTTATAGACCATGGCCTGGGCCGGATCCTTGAGTTTGTCGCGGTATAGACTGGCCAAATCCAGGAGGGAATGGAGTTCCTCGTCCGTCCCTGGGAATTCCTGAACCACTTTTTGGTACCACTGGATGGCTTCGGCATAATCCGACTGGGTTTCATAGTTCTGGGCAACGCGGTAGCAAACCCTGGGAGCCAGAGCCGACGTGGGATGGTGCTGCAGGTAATCCCGATAGGCCTTGATGGCTTCGGCATTTTTCCCGGACCGGTCCAAGTCGGCGGCGGCTTCAAAAGAGCCCCCCAGGTACTGGCATCCGCCTAAAAAGGCCAGTAAAAGTGCCGTTGGGAAAAAAAGGGAGATGCTTTTAATCAATTTGGGCTGGGCCTTCCGGGTATTTGGATTATTTGGTGATGATGACGATGTCCACACGGCGGTTTTTGCCGTGGGCCTCTTCCGTATCGGCGGTATCCAACGGGCTGGCCGAACCATGGCCGCGTGAATAAAGATTATCGGGTGAAACTTTTCCCTTTTCCACCAAATACCTCAAAACCTCGTCCGCCCTGTTTTGGGATATGGAAAGCGCCTGCCTTTCGGGGCCCTCATCCGGATCGGCGTGGCCTTCGATGTAAACGCGGCAATTGGCATATTTGCGGATCAGCCGTGCCACCTCGTCCAGGTAATTTTCAAAGGCGGGATTGAGACTCGAACTCTTTTCCCCGAAGGAAACGCTCGGAATCTTCATGGCCCCCGACATCCCCACGGGCCGGAGCGACTCAGGGATGGCGGGCGCCGCGAAAACCTGGGGCTCCATGGCCATGGAGGCAAGCAGAGGCGCCTCGCGGGAGGACACCTTGGATACATTGAAGATGGGGTCGCTGGCCACCACCTGCTGTCCACGGACGTCCACGGTCCGCAAATTATAATTGGCGAAAATTCCACCTGTCACGACGTTGCCGTTGCTATCCTTTCCGTCCCAAGCGATCTGACGGGGGGGAACCCCTTTCCCGCTGTAGGTACGAAGAATATTTCCTTTGGGATCGGTGATTTCCAGGGTCCAGTTCTTGATGTCCGTTCTGGCCTGGGGTTTTATGTCGAAAGTGGCCTGCTTGAGCGTTCCGGTCTGGACATCGGAAATTTGGGGCTGGATTTCCACCGCCTCAACCTTTTTCTCCTTCGACGGGGGGGGCGGGCTCTCTCCCGTGCCAAACCGGTAAGTGAGGGAAAACCGTTGGGTGTCCCCCAGTATTCCAAAAGGCACCAAGGCGTAATTCAGCTCAAAACCGTCAAATTGGATTCCAGCGCCCACTGAGGCTCCTGCCGTACCTCCCAAATCCTGATCGGCGTGGTTAAAGCTGTAGCCCCCCCTGGCCGCCAGGGCGAAAGATGGGTTTCCCCAAACCAACTCGCCCCCCGTGTCCACGATGGCGTCATTGTCGATGGGCTTTTCAAGGTCGATCCCCACAAGGAAATGAAGTGGATTTTGGGGATTAAACCGGTAGGCCAAACCCGCGCGGTAAATGAGGGGCAAGGTTTCCTGGACGTAATAATCGGAAAAGTTCGAAAGCTGGCCAAGGTTTTGGACCGAAAGGCCTAAGGTCCAATCCTTGTCTTTGGTATAGATCAAGAGGCCAGCGTCCATGCCTTCACCCATGGCGGAATAAGTGACGAGGTTGCTGGAAATGAACTTGCCCCCGATTCCAAAAGCAAAATGGTCCCCAAAAGTCTGTCCAAAGCCGACGGATAAGGCCAAGTCGTTGGCGCTTCCGGGAATGGCAGAAGGATTGTTGGTGGAATTAAAACTGGGCACGAAATCATAGGCGGCGCTCAAGCCCAACGTGCTACCGGGTTGCAGGGGCAAAGCCGCCGCTAAGAATCCATAATCAATGTTGGCGAAGTAAAAAGCCTGGAGCGCTCCGATTTCGGGGCGGGTCAACTGGGCTAAACCCGCCGTATTCCAATACATGGTGCTAACGTCGTCGGCCACGGCCGTGAACATTCCCCCCATCCCCGCTCCGCGCACACCCATCGGAATTTCCAAAAATTGGGCTCCCGTGGTGCCGATATTTTGGGGAAAAACGGTAACGGGCAGTAATAAAACAAAGAGGACAACAAAGGGGATAATATGTTTGAAAAAGAATTCCTTGAAATCCATGGGGCCTTTAGGGTTACGGGTTTAACGATTATATCACGTGTTCATTTGGGCCTGTCAACGACGCCAACAAGAGCGTTTTATGACGAGTACTAGTTGTAGTGGCTCCTGGAGACCCCTATGTCTTGGGCAGGGCTCGGGAAGCAGCTTTCCATTGTTCACTTGGAAGTCCCTGATATAATGCGCCGGTTTTATTTATCATCGCAACGATTCCCTTCATCCCCTGCTTTGAATTTCCAAACTTTTGGAGGCGTTTCCATGATGAGTACCTTGCGGGACAAACGAACGATGCAGATAGTGCTTTGGACCCTGCTGGTGGTGTTTTTGGTAGGGGGGGTCTTTTTCGGGTTTGGCATGAGATATAGTTCGCTCAACGGCAAGTATGACTCCAGCGTTGACGCAGCCAAGGTGGGTGACGAGGCAATTACCCGCGAGGAATTCAGCAAGGCCTACCAGCCCGTCATCGACAAAATCTATGCCGCTGAACCGCAGGGACCCACGAGTGATGAAACCCAGCGCCTCCAGCAGCAAGTACTCAACAGCCTTATTGATGACGCCATCCTGGGGCAAACCGCCCAAAAATTGGGCATCAGCGTTTCTGACGAGGAACTGGCCGCCTCCATCCGGCGCGAGCCTTATTTCGCCGATCAAAACGGAAACTTCGACAAGGACCGGTATCTCCAAGTCCTCCAGGCCAACCAATTAACGCCTGAACAATTCGAGGCTGATCAGCGCAATGCACTTTTACGCCAAAAAATCCGCACCGTCCTCTTGGACGGAGTTCTTTTCACCGGCAGCGAAGTAGATCACTATGCTTCCTTGCTCAATCGCGACTTAAAGGCCAGCTACGTCGATTTGGACGAATCGGCCTACGAGAAAAATCTCCAGCCCACGGAGGACGAACTGAGGGAATTTTACGAAAATACGCGGAACGAATACGACCACCCGGAAAGGATCAAAATTCGGCACCTTTTCCTCACCACGCCCCAGAACGAAGGGTTCCAAGATCCCGAAAAAGTGGAAAAGACCCTGGAGGACTACCGTCAGAAGGTCCTTTCCGGCAAGGCTCAATTCTCTGATTTGGCCCAAAAATACTCCGAAGACAGCCAAACCAAAAACCGGGGAGGGGAAATCGGGTGGATTGAGCGGGGGTCACTTCCCAAGGACATGGAAGATAACATTTTCGGCTTGAAAAAAGGTGAAATCACAAAGCCTTTCAAGCTCCAAACCGGCTACGATATCGCTGAGATCGAGGATAGCGAAAAAGCCTACAAAAGCACCTTTGAGGAAGTCCGTTCCAAGGTCCTGAGCCAGTACTTAAAGGATAAGGCGTCGGAAAAGATCGCCTTGATTTCAGAACAACTGGCCGGAAAGCTGAAAGATCACGAATCCCTGGAAAAAGCCGCAACGGAACTGGGACTCCCGGCTTCCGCCACGGACTGGTTCAACCGTGGCAAAGGAATTCCCCATATAGCCGACTCCAAGGGCATCGCGGACGAATTGGCTAGCCTTTACATCGGTGATTGGAAAGGGCCCCTGCCAGCCGACAAAAAGGTGTATTTCTTCCAAATCACCGACGCTGAACCGGAAAAGGAGACGCCGGTTTTGACGGACCAGGAGCGCGTGGAAATTACCCAACGAATGGTTTCGGAAAGCCAACAATCATGGCTGCAGGACTTCCTGGACGGCGAAAGGAAAAGACTGGGAGTCAAGACCTACCTCTGAGAAAGTCAGTTATAAGTTATGAGTGTTGAATTAATGAAATTTTGAATTCGTAGCCGAATCCAAAAATATCCACAACGCAAAACTTAAAACTCAGAACTCAAAACTTCATTCGTTTGTTCCACTACCCAGCTCAAGGGAAGTCCCATTACGTTGAAATAATCCCCTTCCCATTTTTCAATCCAAGCGCGGGCTGTTCCCTGGATGGCATAGGCACCGGCCTTGTCATA
>JASHQZ010000015.1 GCA_030038835.1 candidate division FCPU426 bacterium | reverse complement strand
CATCACATCCACGCCCACCATCACCTTCACCCCCACCCTTACGCCCACCGGAACCTTGTCGCCTTCCCTCACGTTCACGCCCAGCTTCACCGCCACCCTGACCCCCTCCAAGACGGCCACCCAAACCCCCACCGCCACGCTCACCTCCACGTCCACGCCCGGCGTGTTCAAGTTCACGGTTTCGCCCAAACCGGCCGAGGATGGCCTGATCCATTTCGCTTGGGGCACCACCTTCCACGCCAAGGAGGCCTACCTGCGGGTTTACACCAGCGGGTTCCGCCTGGTTTGGGAGGCGGACTTCGATAAAAAGGAAAAACCGGATTTCCTCACGACCGGCCTCCATGAGACGACGTGGGACGGCAAGGACGACGAGGGCCGGCCCATGCCGCCCGATACCTATCTTTGTTTCATTTCCGTGTCCGTCGACAAGAACACCTATGAGGCCAGCGGCAAAACGACCATTCCGTGAAGGCTATTTAGAGGCGGTAACAAAGCCTTTTGGGAACCATCCTGTTGATGTACCAAAACCTAAAACACACAAACGACGCCTCTTTTTAGCCACAGATGCATGGGATTCATGAGATAAAAGCCAAAACCAATCCCATTTATCCCGTGAATCTGTGGCCGAATGATTTTAGTTGTTCTTGCGTTTGTTTTGGTTTTGTTGAGCGTTCTTCATAAATCCACAAAGGCTTCCAGGTCCTTTGCGGCATTGAAACCCTCCCCGCCCCCAGCTGATTGGAAATGTCAAAAAGAATGATTTTTCCAATCGGCCCCATGGGTGGTGACCCCCCGCTTCCTTGGGAAGCTTTGGGGTGAGTGGGCCGCAAAAATCTTTTTTGCGTCCCACTAATATGCTATCCTTTCCCCTCCCAAAAGCCGGTTTTTAGGGCATTTTTAAGGATGAAAGCATGAAAAAGAAGAAAGTCGCGGTCATCGGCGCCACGGGAGTGGCGGGCCAGCAATTCCTGGCCTCCCTTTCGGGGCACCCCTTTTTCGAGGTCACGGCCCTGGCGGCCAGCGAGCGTTCCGCGGGCAAGGCCTTCAAGGACGCCCTCACCGACGCCTCGGGCGCTTTCCGCTGGTATTGCCAGGAACCGCTCGACCCCGCCTTCGCCAAGATCCGGGTGGAGGATGCCTCCAAGCTGGAAGCCTCCAAGGTGGACCTGGTCTTCACGGCGGTCGAGTCGGACGCGGCCAAGGAGCTGGAACCCCGCTACGCCAAGACCACGCCGGTGGTTTCCACGGCCTCGGCCTTCCGCTACGAGGAGGACGTGCCCATCTTCATCCCCGGCGTCAACCTGGACCACGATAAGCTCATCGCGGTCCAGAAGAAGAACCGCGGCTGGAAGGGTTTCGTCACGCCGGTCCCCAACTGCACCACCACGGGCCTGGCCATGACCTTGAAGCCCTTGCACGACGCCTTCGGCGTCCTGCAGGTCCTCATGACCTCAATGCAGGCCTGCTCGGGCGCGGGCCGGTCGCCCGGCGTCATCGGCCTGGACATCCTGGACAACGTGATTCCCTACATCCCCAAGGAAGAGGAAAAGGTGGAAAAGGAAACGCAGAAGATCCTGGGCACCCTCGTGGACGGAAAGGTGGCGCCGGCGCCTTTCCCGGTCTCGGCCACTTGCACCCGCGTGCCGGTTTTGGAAGCCCATACCGAGGCGGTTTACGTTTCCTTGAGCAAGCACGCCACGGTGGACGAGGTGAAGAAGGCCTTGCGGGACTACGGCAGGGAATTCACGGCCATGAAGTTTCCTTCCTGCCCTCCCCATCTCATCGAGGTTTTGGAGGACCCTTTCCGGCCCCAGCCCAGGTTGGACCGGGACCGGGAGGGGGGAATGGTGACTTCCGTGGGCCGGGTGCGCGCCGACCACGCCCTGCCCAACGGCATCAAGTACATGCTGGTTTCGCACAACACCAAGATGGGAGCGGCCAAGGGCGGTATGCTGGTGGCCGAGTACCTCGCACATAAAAACTATATTTAGTTGGGAGTTTGGAGTCAGGAGTGAGGAGTCGATGTGGATTTTCGGCCAGGGCCGAAAATTCTCAATAAAATTAAGATTTAGAACCTCTAACAAAAATCGAAGACAAAGGTCGTTTGAACCACCAAGAGCACCAAGGTCACCAAGAAAGGCAAAAAATCTCGGATTTACTTGGATTTTGAAATATATCCGTTCGCTGTTCTTGGTGTACTTGGTGACCTTGGTGGTTAAACAGGTTTTTGTTGGAGCCTCTTAATTTAAAATTCATCCAAAGGGGGATTCCATGCAGGAGAGAAAAGGCGTCATTGCGTTTAAGGGCGGGCCGCTGACGTTAATCGGGCCCGAAATCAAAGTGGGGGACAAGGCCCCGAATTTCAAGGTTTTGAACAATGGCCTGGGTGAAGTGACACTGGACAACTTCAAGGGGAAAACCCTCATCCTTTCCGTGGCGCCCTCGCTGGACACGCCGGTTTGTTCCTTGCAAACCCAGCGGTTCAACAAGGAAACGGGAAACTTGCCCCCGTCCGTGGAAGTTTTGACCCTCACGGCGGACCTGCCCTTTGCCCAGGCCCGTTTTTGCGGGGCCGAGAACATCAAGATCCAGACCCTTTCAGACCACCGGGAGATGAATTTCGGCGACGCTTACGGCACTCATATCAAGGAATTGCGCCTGGAGGCCCGGGCCCTTTTCGTGGTGGGAAAGGATGGTAAAATCAAGCACGCCGAATACGTGAAGGAAGTCACCACCCATCCGGATTACGACAAGGCGCTGGCGGCGGCCAAGGCCGACGCTTAACGGCAGGCTCCGGGCGCCGGGCACCACTGATGTTCGCGTTATGGAGTTACGCCAAACGCTTTTCCTCATAATGGCGTTCGGCGTAACCGTAATATGTCAACACCCGTAGGTTCAAGGTGGACCTGGCGCC
>JASHQZ010000134.1 GCA_030038835.1 candidate division FCPU426 bacterium | reverse complement strand
AGCCCGTGGAGGTGGATGGGATTATTGGGGTCGTCCAGGATGGCCGCCACGGAGGAAAGCGGCTTGTTGACCGCGGTGAGGACCTGCTTGACCACGACTTCCAGCGTGAAGGCCGCGAAAGCCGGGATGAGCCCGAAGGCCACGGCCAAGGCATGCTCCTTGGGGATTTCCTGGAAGGCCTGGGCCGTGATGATGATAGCGATCCAAAGCAGGATGCCCAGGATGCACTCGGGGGGGACGACCTTGAGGAACAGCGCCACTCCCCCGCCCAGGCACAGGAGCGTGGTGATGACGCCGTTCAAGATGGAATAACCGTGGCGGGCTCCCATGGCCTTCCAACCCGGATGGCCGATGTAGATGGTGGTGGGGAAGGGGCTGCCTAAAACGGCCGCCAACAGGGTGGCGATGCCGTTGGTCAGGAGGGAGGGCTTGGTGGCGTAGCTGTCGCCCGCGGCCTCGGCGGACTCCAGGTTCTGCAGGGATCCGATGACGTTGAAAAGCCCCATGGGAAAGACGACCGCCAGGTATTTCCAGCCGGTGGAATGGAACAAGAGCGCGAAAAGGTCGCCGGGAACGGGGTGGGGCGGATGGAACCCCCAGGCGATAGGTTCGGTGGAAACATTGAGGGTCGTCAGGTTGATGGACCGGAAGGCCCAGGCCAGGATCGTGCCGATGACCACGGCCACGAAGCCGCCGGGAAGGGAGAGGGGCCAGCGCATGCGGGAGCCGTAGCTGATCAGGATGAGCATGAGGGGCAAAAGGCCGATGAGGGGGGAAGAGAAAATCTGGAAGATGAAGCCCATGGAAATGAAGGTGATGGCCACTCCGGCCAGGGCGCAGAGCAGGGCCGCCCGCGGCGTGTTTTGTCTCAGCCAGTCGCCGGCATAGGCCCCGCCTACCTCCATGAGGCCGTTGAGGAGGCAGGCGAAAAGCCCGGCCTGCCAGGCCAGGTGGGAATCGTGGGTTTCCTGGTAGACCGGCCCCATGACGAGGAAAATGAAGGCGACCAGGCTGGGGGTGTTGATGCCGAAGGGAAGGGCGGTCACGTCGGTACGGCGGGTGTCGATGGCCAGCTGCCGGGCCTGCCAGGCGTAATAGAAATTGCCCAAAAGTATGGAGAAGGCCGCCGCCGGGAGGATCTGGCCCGCGATAAACTCGGTGGGAAGGCCGCAAAAAACCTTGCACAGGGTCCCGATCAGCATCAACTGGAGAAGGTTGTCGATGAAAAGGCCGAAGAAGCCGTCCAAGTCGCCGCGCACGAACCAGGGGAAAGTCTGGGGCCTGAGGCGGATGGTGAAACGGATGTATTCGGGGGACTTGAAAAAGAGGGAAGGGTTTTTGATGACGGCGAAGAGCTTGCGCAGCGAGGCCCCAAGGCCGCCCGCCAGTCCCTTGAAAAAGGCCGGTGCTTTTTCCATGGGAAAAGCCTAATCGCCCCCCGGGGGCCGGTCAAGGAATTTATCCCCCCGCGGAGTTAAGCGAAAACCCGGCAAATCCCCTTAATAACGGAAATAAAACGCGACTCCATCACCCATCCCCGGCGGGTAGGGAGGGACCCTTCACGGGAAAGCTCAAAAGCACCTTGGTGCCCCTTCCCAGCTCGCTTTCCAGCCGGATGTCCCCGCCATGGGCCAGCATGATTTCGCGGCAGAGGCTTAAGCCCAGCCCATAGCCGCCGGTTTCCTTGGCGCGGGACTTGTCCACGCGGTAAAAGGGCTCGAAGATTTTTTCCTGTTCCTCCTTGGGAATGCCGGGACCGGAATCCTCAACGGTCACCAGGGCGCTGCCGGAGTCCGAGGCTAGGCTTATTTCAACGGCCTTTTTCTGCCCGGCGGAGTACTTCAAGGCGTTCTCCAGGATGTTTTGAAGGACGGTCTTCACCCGGGCCGCGTCTGCCGTCACTTCCCGTTTTTCCCCGTTTCCCGAGAGTTTCACGCCCGGTTTCCGGTCCTCGTACCTTTCCACCATTTCACCGGCCACGGCGGACAGGTCCACGGTCGAGAGCGAAAGCTTCCCGTTGCCGTTCTTGAGCCGTTCGGTTTCCAGAATCTCGGTGAGCATGGTTTCCATTTCCTGGATATCGCTCATCATGGAATCCCTCAATTTACTCTTGGGGCTCATTTCCAGGGCCACCTTCATGCGGGTCAGAGGGCTGCGCAGTTCGTGACTTACATCCAGGAGAAGCTGGTCCTTGGAGTGGATCATTTCCTTGATGTGACCCACCATCTGGTTGAATTGCTCGGCGAGGTACCAGATTTCCCCGTGCCGGCCGCGGGTGGGGAATTGGAAATCCAGGTTGCCGTTGGAAATCTCATGGACCCCCCACATCAGCCAGCGCAGGGGCCTGAACATGCGGCCCAGCACCATGCCCCCCAGGGCCATGATGAGGAAGACGATCCAAAAGGCGTGCAGGACATTGTGGAAGGACAGGCCCCCAAAGAGGAAAAAGGCGACGGTCAGCACGACGCCGAACCAAAAGAAGAAAAAAAGGATCCGCATGAAAAACCAATGCCGGGGGGGGCGGCCCCAGGGCCCGGTCCAGCGGCCGTGGCGGCGGGCCTCCTTGAGATGAAACTTGATTTCGCTCCAATTGTCAGGCCCGTGCCGGTGGTCGTGGGAATGGCGGTGGGGCGGCCCCCAGGGGCAGCGCGTGGCCCGGGAGGC